>DAOPZV010000001.1:0-5566 GCA_035353575.1 Prolixibacteraceae bacterium
TAAAGTTTGCTTCTTTGGGCGGCTTTCTGGGCTTAACCGCAGGAATTTCGCCCGGACCGCTGCTTACCCTTGTTATTTCTGAAACCCTGAAACACGGCCGGAAAGAGGGATTTAAAGTGGCAGTTTCCCCTTTGTTTACTGATGTCCTGATTGTTTTGGCCTCAATTTTCATTTTCAAAGAATTGTCGCAATTTAACCTGACGTTGGGTTTTATCTCGCTGTTGGGCGGGCTGTTTATTGCCTACCTTGGCTGGGAAACCATTTCGACAAAAGAAATTATTACCGAACAATCCGTTGCGGCTAATTCGCTGCGGAAAGGAATATTAGCCAATTTACTGAACCCTCATCCTTATATTTTCTGGATAACAGTGGGTGCGCCACTCACAACAAAAGCCTATCAAACAAGCATTTTCGCGATAATTGGTTATTTCCTCGCATTTTATTTTTGCCTGACAGGCTCCAAAATTTTGATCGCTCATCTGGTAAGTAAATCAAAAACATTCATCTCCAACAACGTCTATATCTGGATCATGCGGTTCCTCGGAGTATGTTTGTTTGTCTTTTCAGGTTTCTTTATTTCTGAAGGGATAAAATACCTGAAATAAAAAAACGGTAAAAAACTACAGTTGTCCATAGTTCATTACCGCTTTATAGTTATGATACAGTTATTTACAAACTATTCAAAAAGCTGGTTACATTGGCTTCAATCCGCGACTGAATATTGCTCACATCCGATTTCTCGAATTTATCGCCGGTAATGTTCTCGAAAAGCTCGATATAGCGATCGGTTACCGATGCCACAAATTCTTCGCTCATTTCAGGAATTACCTGTCCTTCCTTGCCCTGGAAGTTGTTTTCAATCAGCCACTGGCGCACAAACTCTTTCGAAAGCTGTTTCTGGTCCTGACCTTTTGCTAAACGATCTTCGTATCCTTCGGCATAGAAATAGCGCGATGAATCAGGAGTATGAATTTCGTCGATCAGGTAAATTTTGCCGTCTTTTTTACCAAACTCGTATTTGGTATCCACCAAAATCAATCCCATTGAAGCGGCAATTTCAGTTCCGCGGGCAAAAACCTTGCGGGTGTAATCTTCCAGCATTTCGTAGTCTTCTTTGCTCACAATTCCCTGAGCAATAATCTCTTCGCGCGAAATATCTTCATCATGACCTTCCGAAGCCTTTGTGGTTGGCGTAATGATTGCTTCAGCAAATTTCTGATTTTCAACCATTCCATCGGGAAGAGCAATTCCGCAAAGCGAACGTTTGCCGCTACGGTATTCGCGCCACGCATGGCCGGTTAAATAACCACGAATCACCATTTCGACTTTGAAAGGCTCGCAATGGTGGCCTACAGTAACATTTGCATCGGGAGTGGCAATTTTCCAGTTAGGAACGATGTCGCTGGTTGCATCCAGAAACTTGGCTGCTATCTGGTTCAAAACCTGCCCTTTATAAGGAATACCTTTCGGCAAAACCACATCGAAGGCCGAAATACGGTCGCTTACAACCATTACCAAATATTCGTCGTTGATGTTATAAACATCTCTCACTTTTCCGTGATAGACACCTTTTTGTCCCGGAAAGTTAAAATCAGTCCGTGTTAATGCTTTGCTCATTTTTATCAGTTTTATCTGTTTTTTCTTTATGCTCTTTTTCTTTCTCTTTTCGCATCAGTTCGTGCGCATGGTGTTTTTCGTAGGCGATCACAATCTCGCGCACCAAACGGTGGCGAACAATGTCTTTCACGTCGAATTGAATGAACGAAATGTCCTTGATATTTTTCAGGATTCTCTTTGCCAGTATCAAGCCCGATGGCATTTGAAACGGCAAATCAATCTGGGTTTCGTCGCCGGTAATCACAAACTTGGTATTCAAGCCCATGCGGGTCAGGAACATTTTTAACTGAAGAACGGTTGCATTTTGCGCTTCGTCTAAAATAACGAAGGCGTTGCTCAACGTGCGGCCACGCATAAAGGCCAGCGGAGCAATTTGAATGGTGCCGTCTTTCATAAATTCCTCCAGTTTTTTCGCCGGAATCATATCAAGCAGCGCGTCGTACAAAGGCTGCAAATAGGGATCGATTTTCTCTTTCAGGTCGCCCGGTAAAAAGCCCAGCCGCTCGCCAGCCTCCACAGCAGGACGGCTCAGAATAATCCGCTTAATCTCTCTATTTTTTAGAGCTCTCACTGCCAATGCAATAGCTGTATAAGTCTTTCCTGTTCCGGCAGGGCCCATCGCAAAAACCATATCCGAATTTTTACAAGCTTCTACCAGCAACCGTTGATTGGGAGTCCTCGCCCGAATGGCCTTTCCGTTGATACCATAAAGCAGCACATCTTTCTCATCATCCGGAGTTTCAATAACACCATCCGAATCGTTCAGAAATACCTGGTTGATCACATCATCGGGCAAAACATTGAACTGGTTGTAATGGTCGATAATCTGGTGAAATTTCGATTCAAACCGCAGAATTTCTTCATCATCGCCTTTCACAATCACATCATTGCCACGATAAACGATAAGTAACTTGGGAAAGAAGGATTTGATCAGGTTCATTTTGGCATTGCTAACGCCGAAAAATTCAAGTGGATCAATGCCTTCGAGATGAATGAGCTTTTCAAACATAGATAGAATGCAGCTTTGTATGTGCTGCAAAAATAAACAACTTTAACTGATTTTTGGTTCGATTGCTTGTTTTCGTGCACAGAATTGTTAACAATCAGTCAGGCATGCGATATCCGCGCTAATATATTAATAATCAGTAAAATAATTTATATTTAAATGCCTAGTATGTTGATTTATGAACTTTCGGGTTAATCTACCTGAAAACCCAAGCGTACTTCAGTTCTTTTGTATAACTTTGCCAGCCAACAGGTTCCTTTTCGGAGGATTAAAAGGGAAACAGGTGAGCCGCAATTGCTGCAATTCCTGTACAGTTCCCGCTGCTGTAATTCCTGAATAACTTTTAACTGGTAACCACTGTTCCTGAAAAGGAGCGGGAAGGGGTTAAAAAGGGGATGAGTCAGAAGACCTGCCTGTGAAACCGCGGATTTTGAAGCTTTCGGCGAAAAAGCGAAAAACCATCATCTTTTCACGTTTTTACATTTTGAAAAGCTGCAAAATCCGAATATTTTGAAACGATTTTACAGCGATGAATTCATTTAAAAAGCTTATCCTGATTGGTATTTTGGCCGGTTTTCTGAAACCTGCCGAGGCTCAGTTTGTTTCCAAAATTGTGGATTATACTCCAGCTCCGGGGCAATACACCAATGCCGACAATATCGGGACTCCTTCTGCAGCGGCCTCCATAATTGGAACAAATAAAGGGCTAGTCAGTCTTGGAGCATTTGGAGGCTCGATCACCGCTTATTTTCCTAATGGAATAAAAAACGATCCTGCAAATCCGTATGGAGTCGATTTTACAATCTATGGCAATGCTACTTCAACATGGTCGGAACCTGGAATTATTCAGGTGATGAAAGACGAAAATAAAAACGGAATTGCCGATGATACCTGGTACGAGATTGCCGGAAGCGAGCATTTCTGGAATTCAACAACCAGTAATTATGCAGTCACCTATCAAAACAATGGACTAAACCAGGCAGGAGATATCCAATGGACTGACAACCAAAATCAATCGGGCTTAATACCTGTAAACAGCTACCATCAACAGGCCTACTATCCCAAAACCGATCTGTTTCCAACCATTCCAACCGACAAGTATATACTTGGTGGAACCCGTTTGACAAATCCAATTGATTTATCAAACCCGGGACAAGTTATTTCATACCATAAAACCTTTGGATATGCCGATAATACGCCCGTTCTGTCATATACAGAAAAACTGCCCGACAATCCATATACCCCTGCGGTGGAAGGAAGCGGAGGTGATGCGATTGACATAGATTGGGCTGTTGACGCAAATAAAAAGCCCGTCAAACTCGATGAAATAAATTTCATCCGCATTTACACCGGAATGAATGCAATTGCCGGATGGCTGGGCGAAATTTCAACCGAAGTTACAGGAATACGCGATATTGAACCAGCTTCGGTTTCAGGAGTGCAATCTGTTGTTGTGATTCAGGAATTTGCACAAAAAATGGCTGTTGGCCAAAGTGAAACGCTAAATGCGCTGTTATTCGAGAAGGGGATTCCGAACCTGGCGACAACAATTAACTGGAGCGTTGATAACACAGAACTCGGTGCCATACAAAACGGAAAACTGGTGGCAAAAAAAGCTGGGAGCATTGTTTTGAGAGCCAGCTCATCCTCAAATCCGGAACTTTATACCGAGAAAGCAATCACACTTTATGCGCCAACAAAGGCTAAAATAACCATTCAGTCAAACGTTCTGAAAGTGAATGATAAACTTGAGCTTACAGGCGAAGTTACTGATCAGAACGGAACCAGCATGACTGGCATCAATACGAAATGGACATTTGATGATAATTCGGTTGGTGAGATTGTTACTACCGATGGAGTCAATTACCTGAAAGGCTTGCAGGTAGGGAAGAGCTGGCTGCATTTTATTGTTACTGATTCTCCTAAAGTTCGGGATTCAATTCAGGTTGAAGTTGTAGCTGAATCTTCAAAAAAGAAGGTCTATATCTCCGTAAAAACCAGTGAAAAAACAATTATTCCACGCCAATCGGTTTGGGTTGATCAGGTTGACCTTACGTCAAAAGTTGATCGCAATCAAAAAACTTACGGATTAAACGATATTACGTTTGTTTCTCTTGCCCATGCAATAGCAGCGGCTTTTAAAACAGCTGGTTACGGTGCAGACTGGGCATTCCGTGATGATGCGGAAGGGGGCTTAGCCCTCTACCTCTGGAAAGTTCCGTCTATCGAAGATGGCTCAACAACTTACACATTTGGCTATGGAGGCTCGCGAACATCCGATTCTTTCCGCAGAACCTGGGTAGTTTTGCTCAACCAGCAGCAAGTCGTTTCCGGGTTCGATAAGCTAAAAGTGAACAACGAAGATGAAATAATGATTTATCACGTGATTGATAACAATTTACCGTGGACTGTCACACAACTTACTTTAAGTAAAGATTCGGTTTCTGTTGGCTCATCCACCGAAATTCAATTGAAAAAGTATTCTTGTTCAATGGATGCCAATCGGTTGGTCTCGGTAAATTCATCAGAAATAATTGCCAATCAGGCCATTGTAGGTCAGTCGCTAAATAAATCCGGATCTAAAACAAATTTGACAAGCGACGAACTTGGAAAGGCAGTATTTTCGGTCAGTTCAGGTGGTAATTACTTGGTTAGTTCTGGCATTGATGTAGCCAGTCTTTTTGCGGGACTCGTTACAGGAAATCAAATTCAGCCTGCAAACCTGCTGGATTGCAAAGTCTTCCCAAACCCATTCACGACCAAAATTAAAATTAGTTGTACGAAAGAAATTGAATCTATATTGATTTACAATTCAGAAGGGCAACTTATTGAAAATCTGGAAGGTAATCATTCGGAAATCAATCTGGATAACTTGCTATCCGGAGTCTATTTGATTCAAATTGTTGCCGATAAACAGGTTTTTAATCAGAAAATTGTAAAGAA
>DAOPZV010000001.1:5666-65466 GCA_035353575.1 Prolixibacteraceae bacterium
CTAACTGATACTATTAAAATTCAGGAAGTTAAGGTTTTTGGGAAACGCAAGATTGAGGAAGCTGCATCGATGGTTTCCCGAATTGATACGTTAGCGCTACAAATGATGGAAACACAAACTATTTCAGAATTACTGTCATCGTATTCTCCGGTTTTTCTGAAATCGTACGGCCGCGGTTCTACGGCAACAGCATCGTTTCGTGGAACTGCACCTTCGCACACACAAGTTTACTGGAATGGTATTAAGCTCAATTCGCCTATGCGTGGCGACGTCGATTTCTCGCTTTTCCCGGTGTATTTTATCGACGATATGAGCCTTCAGCATGGCGGAAGCTCGTTGCAATCGGGCTCCGGAGCGCTCGGCGGAAGTATTTTAATCAACAACAAGCCCGACTGGACTGATCGGTTCAGCGTTCGTTATGTACAAACCCTCGAAAGTTTTTCTACCGCCAAAGAATACCTGAATGTGGGCTACGGAAATGCCAAATTGCAATTCAAAACACGCCTTTTCTCCGATTACAGCAAGAATAATTTTCCTTTTTATAATTACGGCGTTTTGCCCATGCACGAATCGGTGCAAAAAAATGCAGAATATAATAAGTATGGATTGCTTCAGGAAGCTTATTATCGACTCAGCAAAAATACCTTCTCTGCTAAACTTTGGGTTTACCAAAGCCAGCGCGATTTACCGCAACTCATGTCGTTTGAAGGCGACGTGAGGAAAGAAACACAGAAAGACCAGAACATCAGGGCAGTTGGATCCTGGAAATACATCTCCGGGAAGAGTAAACTCGAAGCAATTGCAGGATACAACCAGACAGAATTGCATTATTTCAGGGCAAGTACCGAAGCCAATTTTGTGAATTTTGACAGCAACAGCAAAGAAAAAAGCTACTCCGGAAATTTTAATTTTGACTGGAATCCGCTTGAAATAATGAGTTTTAACTGGTCAATAAATTCGAATTATCATCAGGTTTCGGTATTCGACAAAGCACAGCAAATTGGCTATAATCACAACAGGTTCGAACTTTCGCTTATGAATGCAGCCCACTTGCAGCTTCTCCCAAAATTTTTCCTCTCGTTTATCTCCCGAAGCGAACTATACAACAGCAAACTAATTGGATTTATCCCATCGCTGGGAGCCGAATATTTAACCGGAAAAATTAGTGAATTGTCAGTAAAAATGAATGTTTCAAGGAACTATCATCAACCAGGATTGAATGATCTGTACTGGATTCCGGGAGGCAATCCCAATCTAAAATCAGAAAACGGATTGGCTGGCGACCTCTCTTTGTCGATTTGTCAACGAAAAGAAAAAACAACTTTTTCAGGGCAGTTGACCGGTTTTGCATCGTTAATCGACAACTGGATTGTTTGGCAGCCCTCGGCAAGCGGAGCCTCTTATTGGGAAGCAAATAATTTGCGTAAAGTTTTTGCAAGAGGAGCCGAGATTCAGTTTTCCATACATCAAAAATTGGCGAATGAGGTGTCAACTGATTTCAAAATCAATTATTCGCACGCAGAAACATCAAATACTGATGCTGAAGCATCGGTTGATAAAACCAGAGGTAAACAATTGATTTATATACCAAAAGATAAAGCAAACTTATTTGCCCAAATCGATTATAAGCGATATTTCTTGAAATTGAACGCACCATTCACCGGGAAGCGCTACACGACCAGCAACAATGAAGAATCCGACTATGAAAAAGTGCTTAATCCGTATTGGCTAATCTCCACAAGTGTTGGAAAAAGCTTTATTTTCAAGCATTTTTCGGTCGACGCCGTTGGAACGGTTGAGAACCTGCTCAACACCGACTACATGTCTGTTTTGTGGCGTCCGATGCCCGGACGCTATTATTCGCTAACCCTTCAATTCAGCTACAAAAAATGAGAAATTCAAGGCAAAAGGGAAAAGAGAGAATGGAGAATGGAGAACGGAGGCCGGAGAACGGAGGCTGGAGAAGGTGGGTGAAGGTAAAACTCATTGGCATAATTTGCTTTCTGCTGGCGGTATGGTTATTTACCTCCTGCTCCAAAAGCCCGGTTGAAACTGTCTTTTTTGATTTTTCGGGCAATAAAGGCGTTTACGTCGTCAACGAGGGAAATTTTATGTACGGCAATTCAACGCTGTCGTTTTATGACCCAGAGGCCAAAAGAGTATATAACCAGATATTTATTTCAAGGAATGGCGCGCCACTGGGCGATGTTGCCCAATCAATGTACCTGTGGAATAACTATGGCTACATTGTAGTCAATAATTCAGGAAAAATTTATGTAATTAATAGCAAGACGGCTGAATTTCAAGGAAATGTTTCCGGCTTAAGTTCGCCAAGGTATGTTTATGTGCTAAACTCACAAAAAGCCTATGTAACCGACCTTTACGCAAAAAAAATTACCATCTTTAATCCTGAAACATTTCAGATTACAGGAAAGATTAGTGTGATTAATTCGAAATCTCAGTTTAATCAGCACTCGACAGAACAAATGGTTCCATACAAAAATCTTTTGTTTGTGAATTGTTGGTCGTACGACAACAAAATTCTGGTAATCGACACCAACACCGATCAATTAAAAGACTCGATCGAGGTTTTTAAGCAACCTAACAGCATGGTTCTGGATAAAAACAACAAACTGTGGGTGATGACCGACGGAGGCTTCAATGGCAGCGCCTATGGCTACGAGCAGCCTGGCCTGCTGAAAATTGATGCTGAAACCCGAGAAATTGAGCGCACCTACCGCTTCCCATTGGGCGATCATCCAATAAAAATGTGCGTTAATCCTGGCGGCGATAGCATTTATTATATCAACCGGCACGTTTGGCGAATGAGTGTAACCGATAAAAAGCTTCCCGAAATTCCTTTTATATCCTCAGAAAATACAAATACTTACGGCGGATTTTATAGCCTCGGAATTGATCCATCGACGAACGAGATATACGTTGGCGATGCCCTCGACCACAAGCAAAACGGCTATGTCAGGCGATATTCGCGCGCGGGAAATCTAATCGATAAATTTAAGGTTGGAATTTCTCCCGGAAACTTTGCTTTTAAAACAGAGTAGCGCCAAATTACAAAATTGGCACTTCTCGTTTGAACGTTTCGTCGAGCGAAATAAACGTTTCGGTACTGGCAACACCAGCTATTTTTTGAATTTTGTCGCTCAAAATATCGCGCAAATGCTCATTGTCTTTGGCATAGACCTTCACAAAAACAGCATATTGGCCTGTAGTATAATGGCATTCAACAATTTCCGGAATTTCATGAAGTTTATCGGCAACATTCGAATAGAGACTTCCTTTTTCAAGGAAAACCCCGATGTATGTACAGGTTTTGAAATCAATTTTCTTCGGATCAATGTGGTACCCCGACCCAACAATAACATTCAAATCAATCATCCGGTTAACTCGTTGATGAACGGCAGCCCTGGAAACGCCGACTTCGGCAGCTACATCTTTAAACGGAATACGGGCATTTCTTGAAATTATATCCAGAATTTTTAAATCGATATCGTCTAACTGATTTCTTAGTGTCATTGCTTTGTTTTTGAAACTTTTTGTAATAAAGATACAAAATTATCGAAAAATAGACGATTTTGATAATATCTCTTGTGAATAATTTCAAATTGCTCGCCAAAAGTTTTAAAAATCAGAAAGCTAAACCGTTTTTTCCAATCAAATCGTGATTTTCGATATTTCAATAAATCCGTCCGACGGTGCAATTATTCCTGATTTTAAAATACAGGCCGAGCCTCCAGACATTTTAAAGTCAACGGATAGAATAAAGAACTCTATTTTGAAAAAAATTAATAACTGCAATTAACAAAAAAGCCTGAGTTTCCTCAGGCTTTTCATTTGCATATAAATCAATAATTTACAACTCAATTTCAACAATGGTGTCTATCGGTTTTTTCTTGCTTTCAGGAATATTTAAAATCACGCCATATTCTGTTTCTTTAAATTTCACAGGCGACTTATCATCGTAAAATCTGACGGTTTTAATCTTTTTAGGCAATTTGCCGACAAACAGGTTTTCCTCACCGTAATTCAAGACATGCAAATAGGTTATCGATCCTTTTTGAGTCGATGCGCCCCATGTAGTTGGTTTTACCGGGCCTTTGCGGGTTCCGTATATTGTTTCGCCATATTTATCGAGCCATTTGCCAATAACCATTAGGGTATCAACATTTTCAGGCTGAATCTTTCCACTTGGCATTGGACCAGTGTTCAACAACAGGTTGGCACCATATCCTGATGCTTTAACCAATGTTTGTAACAGCTGCTTCGACGATTTATAGCCAGTGTCAACCAGGTTAAAACCCCAAGAGCCATTCATGGTTTCGCACATTTCGAGTGGCAAGTCTGAAATAGCCCCAGTATGGTTGAAGCCCATTGAATTTTCGCCAGGAAGATCGCGTTCGTACATCTGGAAATCTTCGCCCGGGAAAGGGAATTTATGATGGTTACTGCCTATCATGGCTCCAGGTTGAAGCTTGTGAATCAGCGCATAAGTTTCATCCAAACGCCAGGGAGCATCCCATTTGTCCCACATACCGTCGAACCAAATACCACCAATTTCACCATAGTTAGATAATAACTCGGTCAACTGGGCATTCATATAGTCAATGTATTTATTCCAGTCGCCACTTTCCGGTCGTCCGGTAAAGCCCTGACCAGTATTACCTCTTGGAAAATAGTCCGGATGGTGCCAATCAAGTTGCGAATAGTAGAAAAATAATTTAATCCCTTGTTTATCGCATTCGTCTTTCAACATTTTTATAATATCTTTTCCATACGGAGTGCGCTTAACAACGTTGTAATCGCTTACTTTCGAGTCATACATGGCGAAGCCTTCGTGGTGTTTGCTCGTAATGGTAATGTATTTCATTCCCGCTTTTTTAACCATCGCAACCCACTCTGCGGGATTAAAAGAAATGGGATTAAAAAAAACGGGCAACTTCTCATACTGTTTGATCGGGATTCTTCGGTCGTTCATAATCCATTCGGCAATGCCCTGATTTCCGCCACCAGCAAGTTGGCAATACATTCCCCAATGAATAAATAAACCGAATTTTGCATCCTGAAACCATTCACGATTTTTCAGATTCTTCTCTGAAGGTTGGTAGCCCTGCTGGGCCGACACATTTCCCGCCAATATACCAGACAACAATAGCCCGGCGAATAGTTTTTTAAGGCTCATAGATTTAAGTTTAGAATATTACTATGCTGTATTGTGCTGTCAAATATAGGTTTTTCCCATATTGAAATGAAGTACGAAAACACATAAATAGAATGCATCCGTTTTTTCGTGCTGAGTTCTATTGAAATACCAACAAACAGGCACCGCTCTCTTTTGTGTACCAAACGGCGCTGTTTCGATTTTCCCGACGAGGATAACCAGTTGAAATAAATTGGGAGGCTACTTTAGCACGTTTTGAATAAATTCGGACTGCCAACATTTCTGAATTATAGCTGGACGTTGACCCAATGCTAATTTTCGCATTTAAAAACAGTATTGAATCTCGTTCGAAAAACAAATCTGAATTTCGAAAGGTTTTATCTTTTGTTTTGTCGATACTAATAGGGGTCGCGAGTCGGCAATGATCTACAACCTTTTGTACCATTTTAGTTTCGGCTTCCTTAATTTCTTTTAAATTAGTAATCAGGTAGTTATTTCGACCATCAACTAAATGAATGATTGTGTTTTTTGAATTGTACACAATTAGAAATCTATTATTCAATAGTTTATAATTTTCGAACAAGACTTCTAACTGAAAGAAAACAATCAAAATCAAACCTGTTGTAAGCCAAATTCTTCGCTTCTCCGAAAAGAAAATCACAAACGAAAAAATAACTCCGAAAACCAACAAAACCTGAGCTGTTGAAAATACTAATCCACGTGATACTGCGAGAGGGTGAGCATCGAGTAACTTCAGCGACTCAAGCATAAACCAGGTTAGTTTTTGTATAGCTATTCCAATCCAACCCGCAAGAAATGAAATGGATGACATTATAAAAAATGCGATGGTGGCCCACATTATTAATGTCGTAACCGGAACAACGATAAAGTTACTTAACCAGAAAAAATTTGGAAACTGGTTAAAATAAAAAATGCCTAACGGGAATGTAATCATTTGTGCTGCAATACTCACTGTAAAAAGCGCCCACAACCATTTTAGCAACTTATTTTTTAATTCAATCATATTAAATAAAGCTGGCTGAATAAGGACAATACCAAAAATTGCCAGGTACGACAATTGGAAACCAACATCGAAAATAACATTAGGATCGAGCAAAATTAAGAGAAGGGCAGAGGCTGTCAGCGAATTGTAAATGTTTACCGGACGGCGCATTTCATTCCCAATAATAACAAAAGTAAACATCACGGTGGCTCTTTGAACGGGCGGAGAGAAGCCGGAAATGAAAGCATAAATCCAAAGAAAAGCAATCATTATCACGGGAAATATTATTTTGCCGATTTTGTTGCGCTTCAGAAAACCAAGCAAAAAACCTAATATCATGAACAACAAAGCAACGTGTAGTCCTGAAACCGACAAAACGTGCATTGCTCCGGTTGAAGCAAAATAATCGAGTGTTTCCTGATCCAGTTCAGTTCGATAACCAAGTGTAAGCGCACAAACAACCGATCGTTCCTCTTTGTTATGCAATACTCTTGCGAGTTTATCAACCAGCACATCGCGCGATTTTTCTGCCCAGTTTTGCATATTAATAACTGGCTTTCCGACCTTGAGATAGGTGAGGCGGGTAAGATAAACCGAATACCATATACCTCGTCTATGCATCATCGAGGTGAAATCAAATTCAAACGGATTTCCCTGATTTTTAATAAGCTGAGGTTCTCCTAAAATTGCAAGCCTGTCACCTGTGCTAATTGTCGAATCAAAGCTTTTCTTATCAAAATACGCTACTATTTTTTCTTTAACCCTCAATTCTTTATTCTGAATAAATAGGATCGTCTGATAAGTTTTCGCCTTTTCTGCCGGTTTCTGGAGCACTTCCGCCAGAAAATACTGTTTACCTGCGAATTTGGGCTTCTCGTTTGAAGTATGAATTGCTGCATAAAATACGCCGCAGGCAACCAGCGCAAGAGAAAGTAATACATTATGAACTCTCACAAGCGAAAAGTTACTTACTGACCAAAAAAAGAGCAGCGTAATTAAAAGGGAAACAAGTACTAGAGCCATTACCTCTTCATTAGGTAACAGATAATTGCCGGCAATTAAGCCTGAAACAAATAGAATTGATATCCTGACGAAAGGAATTCGCTGAAAAAAATTTCTTCGCATTGGCAACTGAGCTTTCTTTCAGTTACGCAAATGCCAATTATTAAGTTCATCAGAAAATGCAAAAAACAACGAATGGCACTATTTTCTTCATGAAATGTATCTCTCAGTTCATGAACGTGCATATTTTATTTTCCCGGAACCTTAATTCTGTATTTTGGAATTACTTTCCCTTTAGAAATTGCAGTGAGTTTTCCCTTGAGTATTCTCTTTTTCAGAGGATTCAAATAATCAACAAACATTTTGCCTTCGAGGTGGTCGTATTCGTGCTGAATTACGCGTGAAGTAAATCCATGAAAAACATCAAGATGTTCGTTAAAATCCTCATCGAAGTATTTGATTTTTACGGTTTCGGGCCTCGAAACATCCTCCCTTATTTCCGGCACGCTCAAACAACCTTCATTCATAACCCATTCGTCGCCAGTTTTTTCAAGAATTTCCGGGTTTATGAACGCCCTTTTTATTCCAGGTTCATCATCTTCATCTCCGGTATCCGAATCAATCACAAAAACCCGAATTGCTTGCCCCACTTGCGGAGCAGCTAAACCAACACCATCAGAGTTATACATTGTATCGAACATATTCTCAACAAACTCTTTGAGGTTCGGGAAATCAGCATTGATTGGTTCTGCAATTTTTCTCAAAACAGGATCGCCATATAAGGTAACCGGATAAATCATCTATCTAAATTTTTTCTGTTCTAAATAACTTTGAAGAATTATTGTGGCGCTAACGCCATCAATTGTTTCTTTGTTCTGCCTGTCTTTCTTTTTCAGACCAGCATCAATCATTGTTTGGAATGCCAATTTTGAAGTAAACCGTTCATCAACCTGTTCAAGCGGCATTCCCGGGTATTCTTTTTGAAATTTCTTTAAAAAAGGATTGATGTAATTAACGGCTTCAGAAGGTTGATTGTTCATTTGTAACGGATACCCAACAATTACTTTTTCAACATCTTCCTTCGAAAAGTAATCTTTTAAGAACATCCAGATTTCGTTGCTCTGAACTGTAGTGAGTCGGGTAGCAATAAGCTGCAGCGGATCGGTCACCGCAATCCCAACTCTTTTTTTCCCGTAATCAATGGCTAGCACTCTTCCCACAAGATTTCAATTTGCGTGCAAAAATAGCAATAATTACTTACCGAATAATTCGTTTCAGAATCAAACATGCATAAAAACAAAGGCCATCTTCGGTGTTTCCGAGATGGCCTCTTTTTCAAATTTAGTTTAGTTCGATCGAAAAATAGATATTGGTTAAAAGAGAAAAGGTTCTTTGTTCTAAATCCGACACGAATATAATGGTTATTTGACAACTCTTTTAAGATTTTTTAAGAATTTATTAATGTTGAAAAAAATACATGTGTAATGCACTGGTTATCTGATGCTAAAATTTTAGTGTATGTTTTATAATATCAAAATGCTCCCGATAAGAAACTTAATTTTTACACTTGTTGTTTTCTGAAAAAAAACCTCAACCGCCTTTTTAAATGCCAATTCAAATAATAGGATCTCTTTGTCTTTTATATTTAAACTGCTATTTTTGCTGAAAAATAAATATGCATCTACATAATATCATAGACAGCAAGATTCTTAAAGACAAGTTGTTATCAGAAACGTTCAAAAGAAAGACGATTTCTTTTTACAGGTATTTTATTCTCGAAAACCCCCAGGAACTGCGGGATCAACTTTATCAGGATTGGTATAAACTCGATTGCTTTGGCCGCATATACATTGCCCGTGAAGGGATTAACGCACAAATGAGCGTACCCGAGCATCATTTCGATTCGTTTATTGAGACTCTTAAAGAACATGAGATTTTTAAAAATATTCCGATAAAATTTGCGATTGAAGACAATGGAAAATCGTTTTACAAGCTAACTATCAAAGTACGGCCAAAACTTGTTGCCGATGGGCTCGACGACAATGCATTTGATGTAACCAACGTTGGAAATCACCTGGATGCGTGTGAATTTCACGAACTTGTAGAATCAGGACAGCACATCGTGGTTGATATGCGAAACCATTATGAATCTGAAATTGGACATTTTAAAGGTGCCATTTGCCCTGAAGCCGATACATTTCGGGAAGAAATTACAATGGTTACCGAAATGCTGGCCGATAAAAAAGATCAGAAAATTTTGCTTTACTGCACTGGTGGAATCAGGTGCGAAAAAGCCAGCGCTTACCTGAAGCACCACGGATTTTCCGACGTAAACCAGTTACACGGCGGCATTCTCGAATATGCGCGCCAAATCAAAAAATTGGATTTGGAATCGAATTTTATTGGTAAAAACTTCGTTTTCGACGAAAGAATGGGAGAATCGGTGAATAACCAAATCATTTCCCACTGCCACCAATGCGGAAAACCTTGCGATACACATGTAAATTGCGCTAACAGCTCTTGTCATTTACTATTTATACAATGTCCGGAATGCAAAGAAAAATACGACGGTTGTTGTTCCGATGCTTGTTGTACAACAAAAACAGCTCCTGAAGAACAAAGAATAATCTTCAGGCAAAATCATACAAGAAAATTCGGGAACAGCAAGACATACAGAAAAAGCTTTCTTTTAGTTCAAAAAGCTAATTTTGCCGCCTCAAGCGAAAAAGTATAAAATGGCAAATTTCTGGAACGAACTTAACCGGCCAATTTTTGCGCTGGCCCCGATGGAAGATGTAACCGATACCTCTTTTCGCGAGGTTATTGCCACCATATCCGATCCACGATACCTGCATATTTTGTACACCGAATTTACATCGGTTGACGGAATGAATCATGCAATTGGCAAAAAGAGAGTAGGAGAGCGCCTAATTGTCAGCGATTCGGAAAAGCAAATTCTAAAGCAGAAAAACATTAAGCTGGTTGCGCAGATTTGGGGAAGGAAACCAGAACTTTTTCACAAGATTGCCGCTGAAATTACCTCCGAATTCGATTTTGACGGGTTAGATATCAACATGGGCTGCCCTGTAAAAAATGTCGTAAAAAATGGGTGTTGCTCTGCATTAATCGGCGAACCAAGCCTTGCACAGGAAATCATTTTGGCAACAAAAGAGGCAACTCATCTGCCAGTTTCAGTGAAAACGCGCACCGGAATTAAGGGGCACGACACCGAAAACTGGATTGCCAACATCATGGAAACCAAGCCTGCTGCGGTTATTCTGCATGGACGCACGCAAAAGCAGCAATCGGATGGTTTGGCCAATTGGGAAGAGATTGCAAAAGGCGCACGGGTTCGCGATCAAATAAATCCTGACACCTTGTTCCTCGGAAACGGTGATGTTTTATCTGTTCAACAGGGCGAAAAACTTTGCCAAATCTACGGGCTCGACGGAGTAATGATCGGACGTGGAATTTTTCACAATCCATGGTTTTTTGATCCAACGAAAACAAATCTCACAAAACAAGAAAAGCTCGACCAGCTGTTGTTTCACACAAAATTGTTCGAACGAAACTGGAGCGGGAGAAAGAATCTCAATATCCTGAAACGATTTTATAAAATATACACAAACGATTTCCCGGGAGCAGCAGCAATACGAGCCAATCTGATGGAAGCTAAAACCTACAGTGATGTTTATCAGACCGTTGATTCTGCAGAGTAAAATTCTGAATCTGACCAAAAATTGCTCGTTTGTTCTGGTTATAGTTCAGTAAATAAATATCTTTGATTAACCAATGCATCAAGGTTGTTTTATGAAGAAGATACTTATCATAGAGGACGATCCGGACTTAAACAGAAACATTAAAGAAGCCTTCAACGAGGAACAAATTGAAACCGATGTTGCATTCGATGGCTTGATCGCGGAGAAATTTCTGAAAAAAGGCAACTATGATTGTGTCATTCTCGACATTAATCTGCCCGGCAAAAACGGATACGATATTTGCAGTGATTTCAGAATATACAACACGTCAACCCCCGTGTTGATGCTGACTGCTTTCGATGAACTGGAAGACAAAGTTCAGGGATTTAACAGCGGAACCGATGATTACCTCACCAAGCCGTTTTACATGAAGGAGCTCATTTTGAGGGTACAGGCCCTCATTAAGCGCCGAAATGCCGAAAATCTCTTGCCTGAAAATAGCGAAGCAGTGACTTTTGACGACATTGTTATTCATCCTAAAACGACAAAGGTTTTGAGGCAGGGAACTGAGTTAACTCTCACTGCCAGAGAATACCAAATTTTGCTTCGTTTGGTTCAGGCAAAAGGAGAATTGGTTTTAAAACGCGACCTGATTAAGGAAATATGGGGAACATCGTTCGACGCAAACACCAATACGATAGAGGTTTATATTAATTTTTTGAGAAAAAAAGTTGATAAGCCATTCAGCAAAGACTCTATCAAAACAAAAGTTGGATTTGGCTATTACCTTGAAGAAAAATGAGCATCCGTACTAAAATATTGCTGTATTGCTCTGTAATCACAATCACGCTGGTTGGCATGGTTTATTTCCTGATATACACATTGTTTGCGCAATACAGGGAAACCGCATTTCAACAAAAGCAGGAACTAAAGATTGAAACAACGCTCGAACTCCTGACTGACATTAAAAATGTTGATAAAGCGCTGATAGAATCAATGGACCAATTGACTATAAACAACTTATATGACGAAAAACTTCTGATTTTTGATAAAGAAAAGAACCTGATTTATCAGAGTCTCGACGATACTCCAATTTCGAACCCAGAGAAATATTTAAAGGAATTATCGCCTGAGAACCGGAGAATTGACGAAAAAGACAGTTTATACGACATTGTTGGAATTTACCTGGAGCACGACAACAAAGCTTTTTATGGAATCAGAAAGGCTTATGACACCACTGGTTATGCAACTCTGAAATACATTAAAAATGTACTGATAATAAGCTTTTTAGCTATTGTTTTATCTCTAATTCTTATACTTTATTATTTATCCGGAAAAATTACACATTCCATTTTAAGTGTTACAAGGCAAATCAAAAACTACCATTTTGAAACCAACGCAAGTCCGATACACGCTGATAATTCAAAAGACGAAATCGCTTTACTGGTTACGCGTTTCAACGAGTTAATGCTTCGGATGAATCAGGCTTATCAATTTCAGAAGCATGCAGTTCACCATATTTCGCACGAACTTAAAACGCCAATTGCAATACTGGTATCAAACTTTGAAAAAATAGAAAAAGAGACTGACCCTCAGAAAATTAAGGAATACATCGCGCTGCAAAAAGAGGGAACGAAGAGCCTTGGCGACATTATTAATTCGCTGCTCGAAATTGCGAAAGTTGAAGCAGGAAAAAATATTCAGCAGGAAAAAGTACGCATAGACGAGCTACTTTACGATATTTCAGGCGAATTGTCGTCGCTGTACCCCGATTTCAGATGTTCAATAGATTATGAAGAAAGCTTGGATGACGAAGCATCTTTGACTATTTTGGCAAATCCTAAATTGATGAAAGTCGCTCTTTCAAATTTAATGGCCAATTGTATTCAATATAGTTTCGACGGAAATGTGAGGATATTGTTGTCGCTAAAAGATCAATTTCTGCAAATAAAATATTTCAACAAAGGAAAAACCATCAGTGCCGACGAACAGCAATACCTGTTTCAACACTTCTTCAGGGGAGAAAACAGCAAAGGGAAACGAGGATTTGGCCTTGGTTTAGTGATGGTTAACAAGATTTTGCTGCTGCATCGGGGCCAGATCAATTACTCCATTGAAGACGCGGAAACCAATATCTTCACGCTTTTGCTCCCTTTAAGGTAATTTTTATTCATTTTAAGTTCATTTTAAGATGCTGAAGAACATATTTGCACTGTTCTAAAGCCATCAAAAAATGAGAAATCTAGTTTTACAATTCGGAACATGCAGAAAATCTGCAATTCTGTTCACGCTTGCGGGAGCAAGCATGATGTTCGGCGCATGTTCGTCGGCAAAAAAAGAAAACAAAACAGTTGAAAATTTTCAGGTTACAACACCAATTGTAACCGACACGTGCGTTGTAAAAGACTACGTTGCCGATATTCAGGCTCTCCAAAACGTAGAATTGCGCTCGAGAGTAAAAGGTTACCTGGATAAGGTAAATGTTGACGAAGGCAAGGCTGTTAAACAAGGACAGGTTCTTTTCGTGATCAGTAGTTTAGACTACAAAGAAGAACTCACCAAAGCATCGGCTGAATTGAAAAGTGCGATTGCTGACATGAAAACTTCGGAACTTGAACTTCAGAATGTAAAAACACTTGTTGACACTAAAGTTGTTTCAAAAGCAGAGCAGGATTTGGCCCAAGCCAAGTACGATGCACTGAAAGCCAAAGCTGAAGAAGCTGCAGCTAACGAATCGGCAGCCAAACTGAACCTTTCATACACCATTATCAGGGCTCCTTTTGACGGAGTAATCAACCGAATTCCGAATAAAGCAGGCAGCTTAATTGATGAAGGGACTTTGCTGACAAGCATTTCCAACACGAAAGAAGTTTATGCATACTTTAACGTTTCTGAGGAGGAATACCTCACCATGGCAAAAGACAACGAAATTGGTGATCAAAAAGAAGTTTCGCTTGTCCTTGCCGACAATCAGCCTTATCCTTACAAAGGTGTGATTGAAACAGTTGACGGAGAAATAAATAAAAGTACGGGCAACATTGCTTTCAGAGCTAAATTCGAAAATCCGGAGCAGCTACTGAAACACGGTGCAAGCGGAAAAATCAGAATCGCAAAACCAGTAAGAAATGCAGTACTGATTCCTCAGAAATCAACCATGGACATTCAGGAAAAAATATTCGTCTATACCGTTGATAAAAACAACCAGGTACAGATGAAAAGCATCAACCCAAAAGCAAGACTTTCAAACTATTATATCATCGACGAAAACGATCTGGGTAAAGGCGAGCAATTTGTTTACGAGGGATTGCAACAGATAAAAGACGGCGAGAAAATAAATCCGCAATTGATCAAGCTAAATCCGAACAGCGATCAACAGCCTGCTCTTTTTGGCGAGAAATTAAATCACCAGCAACCATCTCCAGCCAAAATCTAACTCAGTCAGTTTAGAAAGTCATGACATCCAAATTTATTCACAGACCCGTTCTGTCGATAGTCATTTCTTTGATTATCGTGATATTGGGGGTGCTGGCAGCTATTAAGTTACCTATAACCCTGTTCCCCAGCATAGCTCCGCCAATGGTTGAAGTTACAGTTGAATATCCCGGCGGAAATGCAGAAACTGTAGCGAAGGCCGCGATTATGCCAATTGAAAAGGCACTGAATGGCGTGCCCGGTATGAAATACATTGCTTCTGATGCCGGTAACGACGGAGTAGGCGTTTGCGACGTGGTTTTTGAAGTAGGAACCGATCCTGAGGTTGCTGCTATCAACGTACAAAACCGGGTTGCAACGGTCACCAGCCGACTTCCAGCCGAAGTTGTAAAAAACGGCGTTAAAATTGCCAAGCTCGAAAACTCGATGCTGATGCAGTTAAACATCTTCAGCAACGATCCATCGCTCGACGTGAAATTTCTGTACAACTTCGCCGACATTAATATTTTATCCGAATTAAAGCGAATTAAAGGTGTGGGGTTTGCAGATATTCTGGGAGCCCGCGAGTACGCCATGCGTATCTGGCTGAAACCGGACAAAATGGTAACTTACAATCTTTCGCCCGACGACATTCTAAAAACGCTCGACGATAACAACGTTGAAGCTGCTCCTGGTAAGCTGGGCGAAGGTTCCGACAGAAGAAGCGAATCGCTCGAATACGTTTTAAAATATACCGGAAAATTCAGTACAAAAGAAGAGTATGAAAACATTCCGGTTAAATCGCTCGAAGATGGCCAGATTTTGAGGATTAAAGATATTGCCGACGTTGAATTCGGAACATCGTTTTTTGATGTTGAATCGAGGTATAACGGCCGGCCAGCTGCATCAATCGTTCTGAAACAGTTACCTGGTTCGAACGCCAATGAAGTTATCGAGTTGATAAAGAAAAGGATGGAGGAAATCAAGGAAGCAAAATTCATTTCCGGAATGGATTATGAATACAGCTACGACGTTTCCCGGTTTCTGGATGCATCTTTGCACGAAGTCGTTAAAACAATCATTATTGCATTTATCCTGGTAACATTGGTTGTGTACGTCTTTTTGCAAGACATGCGGTCAACACTCATTCCGGCAATTGCGGTGCCCGTTTCGCTTGTTGGCACGTTGTTCTTCATCCAGCTTTTTGGCTTCAGCCTGAACATGATCACGCTCTTTGCACTGGTGCTCGCAATTGGTATTGTAGTTGACAATGCGATTGTGGTTGTTGAAGCAGTTCATGCCAAAATGGACGAGCAACACATCGGACCAAAAAAGGCTACAGAAAAAGCGATGCACGAAATCAGCGGGGCTATCGTTGCCATCACACTTGTTATGGCGGCAGTTTTCGTTCCTGTTTCCTTTCTATCTGGACCAACCGGAATCTTTTACCGTCAGTTTTCAGTAACAATGGGTATTTCCATTGTGCTTTCAGGAATTACTGCACTTACGCTTTCGCCGGCATTGTGTGCCATGATATTGCGCAACACACATGGAGCGCCTGAGAAAAAAGGATTTTTGGGAAAATTCTTTGGCTGGTTCAACAATTGGTACGACGGATTATCGGCTGGATATCAGAAACTATTGGGTACTTTGGTTAACCGAAGAACTGCCACGTTCGGGATTTTAATCGGATTTACCATTGCTACAGGATTACTTGGAAAGTTTTTGCATTCAGGCTTTATCCCGAACGAAGACCAAGGCTCGTTTTACATCAGCGTAACAACTCCGGCCGGATCAACGCTAGAACGAACAAAATCTGTAATTCAGCAAATTAACGAAGCCGGGAAAAACATTGATGCTATTCTTTCTATCTCAAGTTCTGCGGGATACAATGTTCTTTCTGAAGGAACCGGCGCTTCGTATGCAACGTGCCTGGTAAACCTGAAAAACTGGAAAGACCGAAAAGAATCGGCCGACGAAATTATGAGCCAGTTAGAAGAAAACTGCAAAAGCATAAAAGACGCGAAACTGGAGTTTTTCCCGCCGCCAGCAATTCCGGGATACGGCAATGCCAGCGGGTTCGAGTTAAGAATACTCGATCAAACTCCTGAAGCCGACTGTCATAAATTCGAGGCCATTGTTAAGCAATTTCTGAAAGACCTGAATGCACAGCCCGAAATTGGAGGAGCGTTTACTATTTACGACGCTGGCTATCCGGAATACATGATCCATGTAGATTTGGATAAAGCCGCACAACGTGGTGTAACAATTGACAATGCCATGGGTAATCTGAATACATTGCTCGGAAGCGAATATGCTACCAATTTCATCCGGTTTGGCCAAATGTATAAAGTTATGGTCCAGGCTCTTCCTGAATACAGATCGAAACCAGAGGATTTGAGCAACCTGTATGTAAAGAACGACAAAGGCTCGATGTTACCTTACTCATCGTTTATGACGATCCAAAAACAATACGGCGTTGACGACCAAACCCGGTTCAACATGTACAATTCAGCTGAAGTAAGCGGCGACGCTGCTCCCGGCTACAGTAGCGGTAGTGCAATCAAAGCTATTCAGCGAACAGTTAAAGAAAAGTTGCCCAAAGGTTATGCGATTGACTGGGCAGGTATTTCGCGCGACGAAGTTGCAGTTGGAAACGAGGCAATCCTGATTTTCCTGATTTCGCTGCTCTTTGTTTACCTGTTATTGTCGGCCCAGTATGAGAATTTCCTTCTGCCATTATCGGTAATTCTATCACTGCCCACTGGTATTTTCGGGGCATACGGGCTTTTATTTGCCATGGGGCTGGAAAACAATATCTATGCACAAATTGCACTAATCATGTTGATTGGGCTGTTGGGTAAAAATGCAATTCTGATTGTTGAATTTGCCAGCCTGAAACACAAAGAAGGTAAACGACCGATTGAAGCCGCAATTGAAGGAGCGAAAATAAGGCTTCGTCCAATTTTGATGACCTCATTCGCATTCATCGCCGGTATGGTTCCATTGCTCTTTGCCAGTGGAGCGGGAGCAGTGAGCAATCGCACAATTGGAGCTGCTGCTGCTGGTGGAATGTTATTCGGCACTGTTTTCGGATTGATTGTGATTCCGGGCTTGTATGTGGTTTTCGCAACAATTTCCGATAAAATTGCAAGCCGCAGAAATAAAGAAGAACTTGCTTTAACCGAAGAATTTTAAGACTATGAAAAAGACTATTATTCAAATCGGTTTTGGCGCTCTAATTGTTGCACTGCTTGGCTCGGGATGCGCCGAAACATCAGTTTTGGAAACGGCAAAACTAAAAAAAATGCCTGAAACATTTCAGGGAGAAAAAGATACCGCCAACGTTGCCCGGATGAACTGGAAAAACTATTTTTCAGATCCGGCACTGGTTAGCTTAATCGATACTGCACTTGCAAACAACCTGGACGTACTTTCTGCTGCTCAAAAAATTGAGATTGCCCAGGCAAACGTAAAAATGGCAAAAGGACTTGTTTTGCCAACAATATCAGCCTTTGCAGCAGCAGGGGAACAAAAATTTGGCGACTACACCATGGACGCCGCCGGTAACCGGGGAACAACAATTTATAAAGACCAATCGGTACCGAAAAATCTGCAAGACTTCAGCCTAGGGCTACAAAGCTCATGGGAGGTCGATTTCTGGGGGAAACTGAGAAACACCAAAAAAGCGGCTGTTGCCCAATATTTGTCAACGGTTTCCGGTAAAAACTGGACGGTTACAAATTTGGTTGCCGAAATAGCCTCCGATTATTACCAATTGCTGGCTCTCGACAACGAATTGGAAATTGTTACCGAAGCCGTTCAGTTACAGGACAGCGCATTACGTGTTGTTAATATTCAGAAGCAGGTTGGCGCAGTTAATGAACTGGCGGTAAAGCAATTTGAAGCACAGGTGCTGAGTTCAAAGAAAATGGAAATCGACATTAAACAGCAAATTTCAGAGACCGAAAATCGCCTGAATTTTATGCTTGGTCGTTATCCTCAGCCAATTGTTCGTAACAAATCAGGATTCTCTGAATCAATGCCATATCAAATAAAAGTTGGAGTACCAACTGACATGTTGGCAAATCGCCCCGACGTTAAACAGGCCGAATACGATTTGATGAGCGCCAAAGCAAACTTGAAAATTGCAAAAGCTGCTTTTTATCCGTCGTTCGTAATTACAGCCACAGCAAACAAAGATGCATTTAAAACGTCGCTGCTGTTTAAGCCCGAATCATTTGCCTACAACATTCTCGGAAATATCGTTGCCCCTGTAATTAACCGAAGCGCGATTAAAGCACAGTTTCGCACTGCAAAAGCAAGCCAGGTTGAAGCCATCTACAATTACCAAAAATCTATTCTGAATGGATATGTTGAAGTGTACAATGCAATGGTAAACCTGAAAAGCATAAAACAGGCGCTGGATTTAAAAAGCAAAGAAGTTGATGCACTCAACCAGGCTGTAAGTTCGTCGAACCAATTGTTTAAAACAGGGCGCGCGAATTATCTCGAAGTGCTTACGGTTCAGGCAAATGTATTGCAATCGAAAATTGAACTTGTTGAAACAATAAAAAATCAATACAGCTCAGTTATCTCCATTTACAGGGCTTTAGGTGGAGGATGGAAATAAACGTTAATAAGATGTAGAATTTACAAGTGGACCTAATGTATTGATAGTGATGGCTTGGCCAGTCGACCTGAAGATGGAAAATTGATGGTCGGCTGGCTGTTTTTTTGCGCACCTGTTTTTCGTATTTGTTTTTTAATTCAGTTTGCTATTAATTTGAGCATACTGATTATTAAGAACATTAAACGTTAAACTGATGAATTTTCGCAAAACGCTTCGATCTCTTCACCGCGACTTTGGCTACTTCGTTGTTGGAATAACTTTCGTTTATGTTGTTTCTGGTATTGCCATGAATCATCGTCAGGATTGGAATCCACACTATTCGGTTATAAACGAAGAAATTACAGTTCCTTCGAATGACCAGATGGAATACTCAAAAGACGAGATCAATGCCATCCTTCGAAAATTTGTGAACCATCCGGTGTATAAAAAGCACTACATAACCAAAGATGCCACCGTTAAAATCTTTGTTGAAGAAGGAACAGTAATTTATACACCACTTGAAGGCAAGGCAGAACTTGAATTGCTGAAACGCCGCCCGTTCTGGTTCCAGATAAACCGACTGCACCTCGCACAAACCGACAGGGCATGGATCTGGATATCTGATGCCATGTCAATCATCCTTTTGTTTGTAACCATCTCAGGCCTATTTCTTCTGAAAGGGAAATATGGCATCAAAGGGCGAGGGCTCTGGTTAACCGCATTAGGAATAGTGGTTCCTTTGATATGTATTCTTTTTTTATTAACTTAACCCAAAACAAAAATCAACACTATGAAAAAACTGCTCTATTCATTTCTATTCGCATCCATGCTATTGTCATGTGCAAATCAAACCAATCAAAAGAAAGAAGACAAACCGACACAACTCGCCGCACTAACAGTTGACGAACTTCAATCGAAGGCGAAAGACCTGGTTGGAAAAGAAGTAGTTGTAAAAGGAACTGTAACGCACGTATGCAAAGAAGCCGGTGCGCGCTGTTTCGTAATGGGGAGCAACGAAGATATTAACATTAGAATTGAAGCAGGAAAAATAGGTTCGTTCACCCAGGAACAAATGGGAAGCGACATCGAGGTTCGTGGCACTTTGCGCGAAGTACAAATAGACGAATCAGACATTAAGGAAATGCAAACGTCGGCTTCAGAAGGAACACCGGTAAATAAAGAGCATGCCCTCGGCCACAGCGGACAAGCCATGCATAATGTTGACGGCGGAAAGCACGACAGCACAAGTCAGGCAAAAAAATTGGAACAAATGAACCAGAAACTTGCTGAAAGTAAAGAAGGCTATGTTCCGGTTTATTATATTGACGGAATAGAATTAGTGAAGAAATAAAATTGAAGAACTTATAAAAATAGTCACTACTGACCGACTAAAAAGAAAAGATTCATCGCTTCGCTCTGAATGACAGGCACTTTGGTTGGTTAGTCGGTCAATAATGAAAAATAGTCTCAATTCTAAATACGA
Source organism: Prolixibacteraceae bacterium (assembly GCA_035353575.1). Lineage (GTDB taxonomy): Bacteria > Bacteroidota > Bacteroidia > Bacteroidales > Prolixibacteraceae > Aquipluma. Next base: position 26,052 of record DAOPZV010000001.1, read on the forward strand.
GCTTTCAGTATTTGATTTGAGATTATTTTTTTTGCTCCGGAACAAAATTCAGTGACACCGAGTTTACGCAGTGCCTTGTATTCTTGTTGGTAAAGCCTTCGCCAACAAATACATGACCTAAATGAGCGCCGCACTTCGCACAGGTTATCTCGGTTCTGCGACCATCAGCATCAAGCGTTCTTTTTACAGCTCCTTTAATTTCGTCGTCAAAACTTGGCCAGCCGCAGTGCGAGTCGAACTTGTCGGCCGAGCGATAGAGTGGGGCATTGCACCTTTTGCACAAGTAAGTGCCTGCTTCCTTTGTATTATAATATATGCCGGTAAAGGGGCGTTCTGTTCCCTTATCTATAATCACAAATTTCTCAAAATCAGTCAATTCATTAAATTTCATATTCGCGTCGTTATTTTTTTGTTTGTTTTTGTCCTGCACAAAAGAACATGCTAAAACAACAAGAATCAGAAGTACCGTTAACTGCTTCATTTGGACTCAATTTCTCGTTATATACAATTCAGTATGTCGGATTGTTTATTAAAATATCAACAATTTAGAGAGCCATGCTTAAAAAGCATTTCGTTTAATCAGACACAAATATTGTATCTTTCGCCCAGTTTTATAGAAAATTTATTTTCTACTTAAATCAAAAAGGTATGAAACGAATTTTTACATACTTTCTTCAGGGCTTGCTATTGCTTGGACCATTAGCAGTTACGCTCTACACTGTTTTCATGATGTTTAACTATGTTGACCGGCTGGTTGGCGATCCGCTGAAAGAACATTACCGAATTGATACGCCCGGAATAGGAATCGTGATTTTGTTTGTATCGCTTACGCTGCTCGGGTTAGTTGGGCAAACCATTATCGTTAAACCTTTTACGGCCTTCACCCGAAAACTACTAAAGCGACTTCCTTTACTGAATGTGATTTACACCTCAATAAACGACTTGTTTACAGCATTCGTTGGAAAGGAAAAAAAATTCACGGTGCCGGTGCGTGTTTGTATGGACAAGGAAAACAATTTGTGGCGGATCGGGTTTATTACCGAGAAAAAACTGGATGAATTTGGCATGAAAGGAATGGTTGCTGTGTATTTTCCTTTTTCGTATAGCATAAACGGAGAAATGATCATGGTTCCTGAAGATTCCGTGATTTTAATTGATCAAAGTCCCGCCGAAGTCATGAAATTTGTTATTTCGGGAGGCGTAACAAAACTCAACTCACATGATTCCAACTGAGGTTATTTTACTGGCTGGCTTTTTAATCCTGATACTTACCGTCCTGATGATCGACTTGCTGGTTGTTGGGCGTAATTCTCATATTGTTTCGGCAAAAGAAGCGCTTATATGGAGCAGCATATGGTTTGCTCTGTCGATGGGATTTTTTGTTTTCCTGAAATTTTATGGACATCTGCTGCATGGCATCGACACTCCTGAAGAACTCACAAACGTCATTTCGAAATATGCTTCAGGCCTGAAGTTTCACACTACCGACTACGAGGGAATGCTCGCCGAGTACAGAAACAACATGTCGATGGGTTATCTGGCGGGCTATTTTATTGAACAAACACTTTCGGTTGACAATGTTTTTGTGATACTCCTGGTTCTCCAAAGCTTTTCTGTTCCGCAGAAAAATTACAAAACAGTGCTTTTCTGGGGAGTACTTGGGGCAATAATTCTTCGTTTCATTTTCATTTTTACCGGGGCAGCACTTATTCACAAATTTTCGTGGATTCTATATGTGTTTGGTGCTTTTCTTATTTTTCAGGGCATTAAAATACTTTTCAGCAAAGACGAAGAACAAAAAGACCCGCACGACTCGGTTATTTTCAGATTTTTCTCCAAATACCTGAATATTTCAAAAGATTATCACGGCGATAAATTTGCCTACAAATACAACAAAAAGGTAATATTTACCCCGTTGATGGTGGTGGTTATTCTGGTTGAGTTCACCGATGTTATTTTCGCGCTCGACTCTATTCCGGCAGTGTTCTCCGTTTCACTCGACCCGTTTGTAGTCTTCTTTTCCAATATATTCGCCATCATCGGATTGCGCTCATTGTTTTTCCTTTTGGCAAATATGGTCAGCAAATTTAGGTTTCTGAACGTTGGTGTGAGCGTTTTACTATCTTTTGTCGGACTTAAACTACTTCTGCACAACTGGTTAGACGATATCGGATTTAAAACCTCGTACTCGCTCTATTTTATAGCAGCTACCTTGGTTTTGAGCGTATTGTTTTCGGTTATATTTCCTGAAAAAGAAACAGCAGAATAATCAGCTAAAAGGTTGCCCGGTAACTCAGGCCAACGCTTCCATACCCGAGGTAAGTTGGAAGCAGCGCAGATGAAGCTCCTTTTTTGTTGCTAAGTTTCGGAATAATCTGGTGTCCGCGTGCTGAAACTATTTTGCCACAAGTGTAGCCAATAGCCAAACCAAGTGGATAATCGCTGATCCAGTGAACTCCGTTGTTGAGCATGGCAAAACCCAAAACGCCGAGGAGTGAATATCCTACTGGCTTAATGTATTTGTTATCCGGATAGTTGCTTGCCAATACAGTTAAAGTGGCCATTGCCGTGGCCATGTGTCCCGATGGAAACGCATCGTAATTTGATACTTTTTTCTGATACTTTCCGGGATTCGGGAAAGGATGCCAATCGCCACCGGGAACCGGGTTTTCCATCTCCATGGCTCTAAACGGACTTTGGCGGCCAGTGATTCGCTTCAAAAACTGAGTGGTTACACCCAGTGCAAAAATCGATTCGGCAATTTGAGACGTTGTTTGCAAAGCGCGATAGTCGCCTGCGGCCAACCCATAACTGTACAAACCGCTTGCAACTAAAATGCTGCCCCAGCCTTCACCTATGTAATAAAATGTAGAATTCAGGTTCTCCGGGAGTTCAAGTGCATTCACATGAAAGCCGCCAATATTAAATTGAACAACCGTTTTCGATTTGCGTTCTCCATCCAAATGGATAAATCTTCCAAATTGTTGCGAAGCATCTGTAACAGGCTGATCAACAATCATAAGCAAGCCCGATCCGGCCAATATCAACCCAAGTTTTGGTAATCCTTTTTTAGAAAATGCGGTTTTTCCCATCTGGTAAATGTCTGACGGAATATACTTTATAAACTGAAAAGGTTTTGGCCGGGTGAACGCCCATTGGTCACCACCTGTCTCAAAAATTTGTGCTTTTCTGATTTTGAATGTGTCGCGCCAGGCCTGATGAATAAGTGTATCTCGTTTAAATTCGGCTTTGCTTTGAAAAATCGGAACAATCAGTAATAATGCCACCAGCAATGTTCTTCCACTCAACAACAATCCACCAGTCTTTTTCATTTTAATTCCACCTGTTAAGTTTATTTTTATACACGTAATTGGCCGATTGATAATATATTATCGTTTCTTTTTCGTTTTCCTGATCGGTCGCCGTGGTTTTCATTTCCCCGGATTCAGGATTAATCTGATAGTTCGTAACTTTTTGCTGCGGACTCAAAATAGTCAATCGGTTGTTCTTTATATAGCCCAGTTTCTGGTAATTCGAAATAAATGCGCGCTGTTCTTCATCGGTCATTTTCAGAACGTCTTTTCCAAAGAATTTTGAATCATATGTCCAGTTCATGATTCCCAAAAGGGTAGGCGCCACATCAATCTGGCTGCACAGTTTATCAATTTGCTGCGGACGAACAATCGATGGATTATAAATAATTAAAGGAATTTGATACTCCATGAAAGGCAATTCCGACCGGCCGGCACTTCCGGCACAATGGTCGGCTATAATTACAAACAACGTATTTTTGAACCAGGGCTTTTCGCTCGCTTTTCGAATAAATTCGCCAATTGCAAAATCGCAGTATTTCACGGCCCCCGGCCTGCCCGAATGCGAAGGAATATCGATTATCCCATCGGGGTAGGTGAACGGACGATGGTTAGAAGTCGTCATAAGGTGATTAAGAAATGGTTTCCCGGCGGCGTATGACTTATCACATTCTTTTAAAGTTCGGTTAAACAAATCCTGATCGCAAACACCCCAGGCATTTTTAAAAGTCACTTCGCTTTTTTCGAAATCGCCATCGTCGATAATCTGGTAACCGTTGTCGGCAAAAAAGGCATTCATGTTGTCGAAATAACCGTTTCCGCCATAAATGTATTTCATATCGTAGCCATGCTGGTGAAAAATCCGGCCAATAGAATACAAGTTTTCGCTATGCGGCCGCTTAATTACACTTTGCCCAGGCTTTGGCGGCGCACCAAGTGTAACTGCTTCTAATCCGTATATGGTGCGGGTTCCAATCGCATATAAATTTCTGAAAAACAAAGAACTATCAGCCAGCGCATCCAAATTCGGCGTTAATTTTCCAAGTTTGCTTCCTTTGTAACTTAAAAATTCGCCACTTAAGCTTTCAACAGTAATAAAAACAACATTGTATTTCTTTTCTTCTCCTTCAGGCTTTATTTTCCTGGTAATGTCAAAAACATCATTGCTCACAAAATCGCCATTGGCCGTTTTTAACATTCCGCGCAGCTGTTTAAAATTCTCTTCGTTTGGGTGTGTTGCATAAAATGTTTCGTAGTCGAGCTCGTTATTCAGGAAAGCCGCAAAAAGAGAATGAATCCCGTTTTTTGCCAACTCGTTGTTATAGCGATTTTTAGTAACTTCTACTGTTGTATTTTTTATTAACAAAAAAGACAGAACTGGCAAGCAAAGCAACATGGAGCCAGTGAAAAGGCGACTTTTTAAAGCAACTTTAGAAGAAAGCGACTCTACCAGAAGTTTTTTCTTCAGAACGATATAAAACAGAACAACGTCAAACCCAACAATTCCGCCAATCAGCAGAGGAAGCGGGTACGATTCCTTGATGTTTCCCAGTACTTCCGTTGTGTAAACCAAATAATCTACCGCAATGAAATTATACCGAACGCCAAATTCTTCCCAAAAGAAATACTCGGCAGTACCGTTAAAAATAATGATGCTAAAGGTTATGAAATAAGCGATGTATGCGAAAGTGCGGTTAAATGCGGAGTTAAAAAAACGATTGGACGCAAACGTCAGGAACAAAACAAATGGAATCATAAAATAAGTGAAAGCCACTGTATCCATGAATAGGCCTGCGCCAAACGACCAACCGATGGCAAGCGGATTAAAGCTCACATCATTGGCCGACATAAACATTAAAACAATACGACTAAAAAATGAGACTAAGATAAAAACGAAATAAAGCAACAGCACTCCGCCAAATCGGGAATGAAGAATTTTCTTTAGGTTTTGGATATACATTTTCAAAAACGTAATTAAAAATGAGGTCTTTATAAATCTATGGTCTTCGAAACAAATATAGGATAATTCTGCTTGTGTCTCCTGTAAAATAATACTTTGGAGATTTAATCAACAGAGGTCTGAAATTTGTGTTAAAAGTAGTTTATAGTGCAATTTGCCGGGGTCGTTTTATCTGTTAATCTTAACGGAATGACTATATTTGTTACCAATTCAAAAACACTGAATTGTATTTTATTAATCACTCATTTACAGCACTATAAAATGTCAAAATTCACTTATCAAAAGCCATTTCCAATTAAGAAGGATACTACTTCGTATCGCCTTTTAACCAAAGATTTTGTTTCGACCGTTGAACTTGATGGTCGGAAAATTTTAAAAGTTGCTCCTGAAGGGCTCGAACTTCTGGCCAAAGAAGCGTTTGCCGATGTGTCGTTCTACCTGCGCGCAACTCACCTCGAAAAGCTTGCGAGCATTTTAAAAGACCCGGAAGCCTCGGACAACGACAGATTTGTAGCTCACACCATGCTTCTGAATCAGGTTGTTTCAGCCGAAGGCGAACTGCCAACTTGCCAGGATACCGGAACTGCCATTGTTATTGGTAAAAAAGGTGAAAATGTATTTACCGGAGCAAACGATGCCGAATACCTTTCAAAAGGTATCTTCGAAACGTACCAGGATCGTAACCTGCGTTATTCTCAGGTAGTTCCGTTTAACATGTTCGACGAAAAAAATACAGGAAGCAATCTTCCGGCTCAAATTGATATTTATGCTGAAGAAGGCAACAAATACGAATTCCTGTTCATAACAAAAGGAGGTGGTTCGGGCAACAAAACATACCTCTATCAGCAAACCAAATCGCTGCTTACCGAAGCCAACCTTACCAAATTCATCAAAGAAAAAATCATGGATTTAGGAACCTCGGCTTGTCCTCCGTATCACCTTGCAATTGTTATCGGCGGTACATCGGCTGAAGCAACTTTGGCTACTGTGAAAAAAGCTTCTGCTGGTTATCTCGATCATCTTCCAACCGAAGGAAACGACGGCGGACAGGCTTTCCGCGACCTGGAATGGGAAGCAAAAATTGAAAAAATTGCACAGGAATGCGGATTAGGCGCTCAATTTGGTGGCAAATATTATGTGCACGATGTTCGTGTAATCCGCTTACCACGTCACGCCGCATCTTGTCCGGTTGGCATTGGCGTTAGCTGCTCGGCCGACCGCAACATCAAAGCAAAAATTACCGAAGACGGTATTTTCCTTGAAGAACTAGAGAAAAACCCAGCTCGTTTCTTGCCGGAGGCTGCTCCTGAAATGATTCCTGCTGTTGACATCGACCTCGATCAACCGATGGAAGAAGTATTGAAAACATTGTCGAAATATCCGATCAAAACCCGCCTGAATCTTTCAGGAACATTGATTGTAGCCCGCGATATGGCTCATCTTCGCCTGAAAGAAATGCTGGATGCCGGACAGCCAATGCCTGAATACCTGAAACGTTACCCGGTTTATTACGCAGGACCTGCAAAGACTCCGAAAGGTATGGCATCGGGAAGTTTTGGCCCAACAACCGCCGGACGTATGGATCCTTACGTTGATTTCTTCATGAGCCTCGGCGGATCGAAAATTATGGTGGCCAAAGGTAACCGCACGCAACAAGTTACCGACGCTTGTAAAAAGTGGGGTGGTTTCTACCTTGGATCGATTGGCGGACCGGCAGCAATTTTGGCAAAGGAAAGCATAAAATCGAGCGAAGTAATTGATTTCGAAGAATTAGGCATGGAAGCAATTCGCAAAATCCGCGTTGAAAATTTCCCGGCATTCATTATTGTTGATGACAAAGGGAACGACTTCTTCAAACAATTGTAATCTCAGTAAAAAATCATACTTTAGTGAGCGGGTGACCCGAAGTTACCCGCTCACTTTTTTATATCTGCTATGGAATTAGTCAACCTCAACAATACCAACATCGAGTTTTTCCTGAACAAAGAAGACATTATTCAGGAAACGGCGCAACAAATCATGAAAGATTTTGGGATGTTTGGAATTGAGATAACCTTTTCGGGCAATACAGCAAATGCTTATAACGAACTGCACGAACAGCTGATCAACCAAATTGCCGTTTACCTCGACAGAGATTACAGCCGCCTCATGGCTGTGTTGTATCAGGTTGACATCACCGAGCGCGAAATCGCCAAGGCACACAGGGATTTGCCGCACTACAACGATCTCGAAATTTTGGCACATCAGGTCATTTTCAGGGATCTGAAAAAAGTATTGTTTCGCCGGTATTACAAATCGAAAACCTCTGAGTAAAAGCAAACAAAAAGCCCTGCAGAAATTTCTACAGGGCCGGATTAAGAACTATTTTCCGATCGATGATAACCTTCTATTAATCAGCGAGCACCATTTTTCAGCCAACTGCAATTCACCGGCAAGAGTTAACCTATCGGTATTGGAGTTATAAAACTCAACTGAAACATCAGGTTTGCTTTTTTCCTTATGAGAAAACACAAGATCGATCCGGTCAAAAGCTTTAATGTTGCCTTCTTTGGGACCTGAAGTATGACTAATTTCACTCACGCGGCAACGAAATACATTCGATAGATTAATGGTAATTTCAGATTCGCTTCCTGCATTTTTTCGGATGACAAAAACCTGATTTTTATTGTCGTCTATTCCTATAACAGATTCCGACCAAATGTCTGAATGTGATATCTGGCATTGGTTGCGAAACGCCAATTCTTTCAGCGGATTCAAAAATTTTTCCTTTTTCGTTCTTTTTCTTTTGCTTGTTGAAACTATAACTAGTGAGGCGAGAAGCAAAATTATAGCTCCGCCAATAATCAATCCTAAACTCATTTTTGACCTAATTTAAAATATAAATAAATGATTATGAGAACAAAACAATTGTGTCTTGCTCTTGAAAATTAAAGAGGAATTAAAAATGAGTTTACCAGAAATAATGAAATGGGAAAATAATATCGGTTGAAGTAAAAAGCGAAACTGCAACGCCCAGTCCTATAAAAATGGGTAAAAACTTGTTGTTCAGAATTCGCACCGGAGTTACCAGGCATGCAAAAAACTGGTTGAACGAATTTTTAACATTAAAGTGCGAAACACTACTATTGACATTAGCCAAAGTCTCTGAACGTTCGCCCGAATGCAACAATGGCGAAGATGCATCGGAAATAAAAAATCCACATTCAGAATCCGTAACGTTTGGCTTCGAAAAAACCTGAGGCGCACTGTTTACGCTAATTAAAAAGCAATACAGTACCGAAATGCCAAGAACAGCAGATATTTTCAAGATTCGTTTCACGCTGTAAAAGTACAATTTTTAGTGTTTGCCCGAAATCCTGAAATTCTTAATGTTTCTGAAGAAGAATTATCAGTATTGAACCAACAACCATAATTGCTGAGCCAATCAACTTTTTGCGAATTCCGAGTTCTTTGAATATCCGATGACCAAGCAACACACTAACAAGAATCGACAACTGAAACAACGACAGGGCATAACCAACATGCAAGTGATCAAAAGCATAATTAGTTGTGTATTGCATCGTTCCCACACAAGCAATTAGCAGGACGTATTTTTTAAGATGTGTTCTGGTAATTTTCCTAAATTCGATTTTCAAATCTATACGATATACTTTCAGCAAAACAAAAGCAAAAAACGCCCCAAACCAGCACCAGCTAACGAAAGCTATGGTTGGCGAAGAAACCAGTATAATTCGTTTTGTCAGCACCGCCTCAATCGCAGTTAATATCATAGCCCAAATGCGAAACTGAATCTCTTTTTTCCGGAGCAGGGCCCAGCTAAAACGCTCATCAGTAGTGTCCAGCACAAAATAGCTGCCATAAATAATCAACCCGATTCCAATCATTCCCCAAATATTAGGTATCTCGTGCAACAGCAAAACTCCTCCAATAATCCCAATAACCGATTTATAGGCATTCACCGGCCCCAAAACCGACAAATCACCTTTCTGTAACGCTTTCACTAAAAAGCCGTTGCCCACAGCGCCTGCTATTCCGCTTAAAACTGAAAAATACCAAAATGAAACCGGAAGTTCAGTCCATTTTATTCTGATTGCGATTAATATGCAGACCAATGATAGCATCAAATAGCCCAGGAAGTTAACCATCAGCGGGTGATTCTTCTTTGCCGTAAGTTGTTTCTGAAAAACATTAGCAAACGGATTGGATAAAATACGAAGGATAACTGCCCCTGCAATCAATAAATCCGACATATTAATTCGATTTTGTGTTGCCCGAGGCAATTTTTTCCAGGACAGGAATCATCTCATCAGCTGTATTAACCACTTTCCTGATAATACCATTTGCATCAACAATGATATGGGTTGGATAAGATTTAACATCTAAAACATTGAATTCAAACTGTTTTTGATCGGGAATGACAGCGTAATGAAATGGTTTCTTCTGAAGAAATGTTTCCAAAGCCTTCTTTTGATCGAAAGCAAGTCCAATGAAAACTATATCTTTTCTACCTCGGTATTTTTCAACAAGCTGATTCAACACTGGAAATTCTTCAATACAAGGAGGACAGGCTATAAACCAGCACTTGAACACAAGTATTTTCCCCTTCAGCTTTTCGGTTGAGAAATCAGCTCCATTAATATCTTTGAAATTAAAGGCCGGAAAAGCCTTTCCCTCCATTTTAAAATTCTTCAGAGCCTCCGCGCCTGCATATTTTATTACCTCCGGAATTGTTTTATCCGATCCTTTTTCTAATCGGTATAACTGATAGCAAACGCTGTCGGCAGAGGCCAATTTCACCGGTATAAAATCTCCGGAATTTAGCTTCTCCAAAAAACTTTGTTTGGAAATCCTCATTTCGTTGTCGTCGATTGCGATGAAGTCGGCAGACAAACGAATGCTTTTGTTGTGATATTTCCACCAATCGCTAAAACTCTTTTCAAGCTTTGCGACATCAACATCGGGATTTCCATAATTTTTAGCCTCTGCTAAAGACCATAAAGTGCTCAGAATAAGCGTACAGGTTATTAATATTCCTTTCATAAAAAGAACCTACTAAATTATAAAACACCCAAAGTGCTCAAATCTGCTTTTAGCTGCTGAGGGTTTATAAAATGTATAGCCGCCATTCCAAGTTCTTCAGCCGCTTTTACATTCCGCAAATTGTCGTCGATAAAAACACAGCTTTCAGCTTTCAAAGCATACCGGTTGAGCAAAATCTGGTAGAGACGCTTATCTGGTTTGATCAATTTTTCTTCTGACGAAACCACGATGCCATCCAAATCTTTGAAAAAGGCATACCTCGCATAAGCAATTGTTATTGTTTCGCCCGACCAGTTCGTCAATCCATAAACTCCATAGCGTTCTTTTAGCTCGTACATCAATGCAACAGTTTCCGGAATCTCGCATTTCAGCATCGTTTCCCATTGCCCGTAATAGAGAGCTATAAGATCATGATATTCAGGAAATTTTTCCTGAAGAATTCGCGTTCCGTCTGCCAACGAGCGCCCGCGATCTTGTTCAATATTCCACTCATCGTTGCATACCGTGTGCAGAAAATGCTCCATATCCGCTTCATTCGCGAAATAGTTGCGGTATAAATGGCGCGGATTCCAATCAACCAAAACGCCTCCAAAATCAAAAATTATATTTTCTATTTTCATATTAACTTCTGCGTAATACTAGCCAAAATTCAATTTTGCTTTATCCATCTGCTTCGATAACCCAATTGCTTCTTCAATAATTGGTTCGGGGTAACCATTCAGTTGCAAAATCCGGATGGCATTTCTGTTCTTTAATTTGCCTTCCTTCAATTTATAGTCGAAGTCAACCGTTTGATGATTAACTGTTTCGCTAAAATGGTATAATTCATATTCATCTTTCAGTAAATCTGCCAATTCAATGTCGTGTGTTGAAACAAATACCAGGTTATTGTTTTTATTGAGCGCCGATAAAACAGCCTTTCCAGCCGATATTCGTTCGACAGTGTTAGTGCCCTTGAATATTTCGTCGAGCAAAAATAAATTTGAGTATCCGCTCTGACTACTGTCAATCATTTCTTTGATAGTCAAAACTTCCTCGAAATAATAGCTTTTGTCGTTCATTAAATCGTCGCTAATCCGGATTGCTGAAAAAATTCGGATTGGGGGAAAGGAAAATTGCCCGGAAAAACAGGTGTTTAGTGTTAAGCCTGAGATTACATTCAAGCCAATCGTCCGAATAAAAGAGGTTTTTCCCGACATATTTGAACCGGTTAAAAGCACCGATTTTCCATTTATTTCAATCGAATTCCTAATGCAACTGGTTATCAATGGGTGGTAAATATCCTTGGCCAAAAGCTTTTTATGTTTGGTACAAATATCTGGTTTACACCACAAATCGAGCCCATGGCGTAACGATGCTATCGAAATTAACATGTCCGCCTGCCCAACAAAAGCAAAAACCTGTTCAATCTCTCTGCGTTTGGTATCAAGCTGGCCAAGTACATTGAAAAGCAATATGGGCTCAATCAAAAATATAATTTTAAAAAACTCCAGTATTCCCCATGCAACTGCCTCTAAATCGCCCTGTAATTTTGCCTCAAGTTTGAAAAACGACATCCGGTTCCGAACTTTGTCAAGAACTGCGATCGATTCGAGAAGTTCCGGATTTAAACATTTCAGAGCCTCATCTTTATAAAGTTCTTTTGCAACTGAATTCAGCCTGAGCAACTGCGGAATTGAAGCAATATATGGAGTAAGATTTTTTTTGTTCCAGTAATGAATTATAAAATTGACCAATATTATCGCGAAGAGCACGAACGCCATTGCCGGGTTAAAAAACAACAAGATCAATGAAAACAAGCTTGCAGCCGATAACATTCTAGCCACAAACAACCACTTCGGCTGTTTTAAATGTTCGTCCTGAAATAATGAACTGATGTAAAATGCGTCCTTTGATTTCAGCTTATATAGTTCGTGCTGAATGGCAAGCCGATATTCCGCATCGCTGGTAAACTTGTTGATTAAATTTTCGAAATCCTTTTCTTTCCTGTTTTCGTCAATTGTTCTCAGTTTTGAATAAAAATACTGCTGACCAACAACCGAAACAGTACGGTCGGCAAACATGAAGAATTCCTGCAAATCAAGATCATTCCAGGTTTTATCCGAGATTATTTGCTCTGACCGAATACTCTTTTTCTTTCTGAAATAAGCTTCAATAAGCTCAAAATTAAACGTTTCGTCTTTCAGTGTTCCGAACGAACCGATTAGTTTTCTTCTGACTTTATTATTTTGTATTCCCATGCGATTTTACCCGGCGATTTGTTTTCTGCAATAAAACTAGTAAACTTAATTTAGGCGTAGCAATTTTTGTTGGGTTTATTCAAAAAAGTTAAAAAAACGGAAATTTGTAGATTTAAATCGCTTGAACTACTATAAACTACTTAATAAATCTATATTTAAAAGATATTTTTTACCAATGAATTTTATCCGTCGGATTTTAATGCTTGTGCTTTTGCTTGGCTGCCTGGAAGCTTTTTCTCAGCAAAAGTTTACAATAAGCGGCACTATAACCGACGCTTCAAACGGCGAAAACCTTTCGGGCGTAATTATCGCTACAAACAACCACAACTATTTGGCTATAAGTAACTCCTACGGATTTTATTCGCTTTCGCTACCTGCCGGAGATTACACACTTTCCATCAGCTTAATGGGGTTCGAAAAGAGAGAACAGGTTGTCAAAATTCATGAAAATCAACTTATTGATTTCAGTCTGAAACCCAGGAATTTCGAGCTGGAAGCTGTAGAAGTGAGCGGGAATAAGGGAAATGAAAATATAACTTCTATTGAATCGGGTAATGTGAGAATTTCGCCCAAACAAATAGAGAATATTCCCGTTCTTTTTGGCGAAAAAGACATCATGAAAACCATGCAATTGCTGCCCGGAATTAAACAATCGGGCGAGGGCAACACTGGGTTTTATGTTCGTGGCGGCGGAATTGACCAGAACCTGATTCTTCTCGACGAGGCTCCGGTGTATAATACGGGCCATTTGCTGGGCTTCTTTTCGGTATTTAATTCTGAAGCAATTCGAGATGCCAATCTTTTTAAAGGTTCAATCCCCGCAGAATTCGGCGGAAGAGCCAGTTCGGTGCTCGACATACGCATGAAAGAAGGCAACATGAAAGAATACCAAACCAACGGCAACATCGGATTAATTTCGTCGAATGTTAGCTTTGAGGGGCCAATCAAAGAAGATGTTAGCTCATTTATTGTGAGCGGCCGCCGCACTTATGCCGATTTGTTTCTTCAGTTCGCTCCTGATAAAGACATTCGGGATGCCAGCTTATATTTCTACGACTTAAACCTGAAAACCAATTTCAAATTGAATTCCACGACTCGACTTTTTGTTTCGGGATACCTCGGGAGAGACAAATTCAGAATTCCCGATCAGTTTGGATTCGACTGGGGAAGCAAAACAGCAACTGTTCGCCTGAATCACTCATTCAGCAAAAAATTGTTCTCAAACTCTTCATTTATATACAGCAATTATTCGTACCACATCGATTTGTCGGGCGATAATGAAGTGATCATGGGTTCAACCATTCAGGATTTTAACCTGAAACAAGACTTTAGCTATTATCCGAATACGAAGAACAGTGTCAAATTTGGGATTAACTTTATTGCACACGAGACCGTTCCGGGCGATATTCAGGCGGCTCCCGGAAGCATATACAAATCGCTTGAAGTGAGACCGAGAAGAGCATTGGAATATTCATTATATCTATCGAACAGCCAGCAAATAACCCGGCGGCTACAGGCATACTATGGGTTGCGGCTTGCCTTGTTTACCAACGTCGGACCGGGCGACTTTTACCAATTCGACAGCAGTGGAAACCTGACACAAACGGTAAGTTATAACAGCTTTAAATGGGTGAAAACGCAGGGGGGGCCGGAACCGCGACTTGCTTTAAACTATGTGATTAGCGACAGGGCATCATTAAAAGCGTCGTACAATCACATTTATCAGTTCATTCATTTGTTATCCAATTCAACATCGTCAACTCCAACCGACCTTTGGATCCCGAGCAGCGATAACGTAAAACCGCAGATAGCCGATCAATGGTCAATTGGCTACTTCCATAATTTCAAACAGAACCTGTACGAATCGTCGGTTGAAGTGTATTATAAAAACCTTCAAAATCAAATCGATTATAAAAATGGTGCCGACCTGGTTTTTAATTCAACAGTTGAAGCAGAATTGGTATTTGGACGAGGTTGGGCTTATGGCGCCGAGTATTTATTCAGGAAAAATTATGGCCGGCTGACAGGCTGGTTAGGGTACACATTATCGAAAACAATGCGGCAATTTGATTCCATTAACGATGGGAAACCTTATCCAGCTCGTCAGGATCGTCGGCACGATTTGTCGCTTGTGACCCAGTATAAACTGAGTAACAAGCTAATTTTATCGGCAACATGGGTGTATAACACCGGAAATGCGGTAACTTTCCCGAACGGGAAGTATGTTATTGCCGGGCGTACAGTAGGGTATTACACACAACGCAACGGATATAGAATGCCAGATTATCACAGGCTCGATCTTGGATTAACATGGATCAGAAGACATACAGCGAAAGTTGAATCGAGTTGGAATTTCTCGATTTACAATGCCTATGCCCGCGAAAATGCTTATTTTATTTCGTTCAGGCCAAAAGAAGATAATCCTAATGAAACCGAAGCGGTACAAGTTTCTTTGTTTAAATTCATTCCGTCAATTAGTTATAAGTTTAAATTCTGAAAATTGAGTAATAAACTGATCATATTTCTTTGTTTCATTGCCTCAGGCTTTTTGTACTCGTGCGAAAAGGTAATCGACTATGATTTGAATACCTCGCAATCGGCTATTGTTATCGAAGCAACAGTAGCAGATGGCAACGAACCTTTTAAGGTAATGATCAGCAAAACAGCACCGTATTTTGGTAGCTCTCAATCAACCGAAGTGAGTGGCGCAACAGTCAGCATAAAAGCTGATGGCGGCAAACAACGTTATTTCACCGAGGTTTCGCCCGGATTGTATCAGCTCTCAAAAGTGCTTGCGGCAAAAAGAACATGGTACACAATATACGTTGAATACGAAGGAATTACATACACTGCTCGGTCATACCTCAACGACATGGTGCCCATAGTTGATTGCACGGTCTCTTATTTCGATGGATTTGGCATTCTAGACAGCGGCTACAAAATCAATTGCTTTATAAAAGACCCGCCCAATATCGAAAACTATTACCAAATCAAAATGTATGTCAACGGGAAGCTTGTAAATAATGAAGGGGAGATGGACGTATATTCAGATAAACTATTTGACGGAAAAGTTATCGGGCTCGTCCAGAATTCGTCGAACGTTTTTAAGGAAAGTGACACTGTTTTAATTGAAGTTCAGGCGATTGATAAAGCTGCATACAACTATTTTTCGACGCTTGAAAGTATATCCGGACTGGATATCATCGCGTCTGCATCACCATCAAACCCGATCAGTAATTTTGATAACGGTGCTCTCGGTTATTTTTCGGCATATTCATACGACCAGAGAACAGTTGTTATATCCAGGCTGCTCAGCAAACAAAATTAGAGCGAAGCTATTTCGCAAAAACGCATTTAAATTACTTTTGAAACCGAAACCAAATAAACTTTTATAAACATGAAGATAGTAGTACTCGATGGGTTTGCTTTAAATCCGGGCGATCTTTCCTGGAGAAGGCTTGAAGAAATTGGCATTTGCGATATTTACGACAGAACAAGTCCAAACGAGGTTTTAGCCAGATCTGAAGGTGCCGAAATATTGATTACCAACAAAGTTGTACTTAGCAAAGCTTTAATCGACCAACTTCCTCAACTAAAATACATTGGCGTTACAGCTACCGGCTACAATGTTGTTGATATTAAAGCTGCAGCTGATAGGGGTATCGTTGTTACAAACATTCCTGCTTACAGCACCAATTCTGTTGCTCAGCTTGTGTTTTCGCACATTTTAAACGTTGCAAACCGCGTTGAACTGCACGCCACTTCTGTTCGAAACGGAGAATGGACTGCGTGCCCGGATTTTTCCTACGCAAAAAGTCCGCAGGTTGAACTGGCCGGAAAAACATTGGGAATAATCGGGTTTGGACAAATCGGTCGCCGCGTTGCCGAAATTGCAATGGCATTTGGTATGAAAGTTATATTTCAAAATCGGTCGGTAAAAACAGATGTGCCTGAAGGAATGAAGCAAAAAAGCTTGCCTGAAGTTTTTTCTGAAAGCGACTTTATTAGCTTGAATTGCCCGCTAACAGATGATAATGCAGAATTCGTAAATGCAAATCTGTTGAAAACCATGAAGCCATCGGCAGTCGTTATTAATACCGGCAGGGGAGGTTTGATCAATGAAAGGGACCTGGCCGATGCACTTAATTCAGGAACGATAAAAGCTGCTTGCCTTGATGTATTGTCAGCAGAACCTCCAAAAGCCGAAAATCCGCTAATTGGTGCTAAAAATTGCTTTATAACCCCACACATGGCATGGGCAACATTTGAAGCCCGCGAACGTTTACTAAACATCACCATCGATAACCTGAAATGTTTTATTTCGGGCAATTATCAGAACGTTGTTAAACCTTAAACTGAATGTTGGGGAAACTTAAAGCACAGGTTGTCGTAGGCTAAATTGAAATTCGGAAATTTTAAAAATCAGGAAAATGAAAGCAATTAGTTCACTTGTATTCATGGTCTTGCTGATTAGTTTAACCAGTTTCTCTCCAGGCGATAAAAAAGAAACAAAAGCACGAAAACAACTCGAAATGGCTCAGCTAATCGAAAAAGGACATTTTCGGTTTGTAGCCCAGTCTGCTCATTCTGATTTGGGAGTATTCAATAATCTTGGCCCCAACTACGACATGGTGTTCGACAGTTTAAAGATAAAGGCCTATTTGCCTTATTATGGGCGCGCATACCAGGCCAAATACGGCGACAGCAACGGTGGAGTTAAATTTGATTTGGTTGCTTCGAAACTCGAAAAAAAGTACAACGAGCGAAAACAAGTTTATACAATCAGTGCCGAAATGAAAGATAAAGACGATCAGTATTCCATCAACTTAACGGCTGGATTGAACGGATTTGCTGATCTGACGATAAACTTTATTAACCGACAGTGGATTAGTTATTACGGCACAATTGAAAAAATCGAAAAATAGATTGACACACAGTTTTGCGCCAATTAAAAACCCGGATAAGCCATAAAGTTTACCCGGGTTTTTCTTTCGCTGTTTAGAGCCAGCCCTGATGGCTATTTCATCTTTTCGTTCCATCCCGAGCGGTCGGGTGGAGCAGGAGCATTGACTTTTTTCACAGGTTTCTCCTGAAGTTGTTTCAGCAAAACTTCGACTGCTTTCTCAATACACGGATCAATTCCTTTTGCCAATTGTTCCGGACGATCAACAACCTCAATATCAGGACTTACTCCAGTTCCTTCAATGATCCAGTTCTCATTCTCGTCAAAAATTCCGAAGCGAGGTACTGCAATGTAACCGCCGTCAACCAGTCCGGCATTGCCCGACATGCCAACCAATCCGCCCCAGGTGCGGGTCCCGATTAATGTACCCAAACCTTTCTTGCGGAAATAATAAGGGAAAGCATCGCCGCCTGACGAAGAGTAACCATTGGTCAACATCACTTTCGGGCCATTGTGTGCCACTCCCGGCGTTTTCATTGGTGCCAGGCCATTGCGCTGCCAGTAACTGAGCGTTTTACGTTCGAGCAAACCAGTCATCACATCAGGAATAAAGCCACCGCCATTGTAACGATCGTCGATGATTAAAGCATCTTTTTCGTTGAATTCGTACATCCCGCGAAACAACTCACGATTCCCGTCAGCCGAAGTATTTGGCACATAAATATACCCGATTTTGCCTCCCGAAAGTTTATCAACCATAGCACGACGTTCGTTCACCCAATTCAGGTTAAAGAGCTCCAGTTCGCTGTTAATCGGGCGAATAGTAGAAGTTCGCGCGCCGACATCCGACGGAATTGAATTAACAGTTATTTCAACCGTTTTGCCAACCGTATTTTCGAGCAATTCGTAAGGATTCATTGCCAAAGTAACTGGTTTGCCGTTAATCGCGAGCAAATAATCGCCTGCTTTCACATTTACACCTTGCTCGGTTAAAGGCGAGCGGCGTGCGTCGTTCCAGTTTTCTCCATCGTAAATTTTGCCAATCTTATACTTTCCAGCCGCCTGATCAGCGACAAGTTCGGCTCCAAGCAAACCAGTATCAATTCGTTTTACCTTTTCAAAATCGCCCCAATCCACGTAACTGTGCCCGGTATTGGTTTCCGAAATAATTTCACCCAGGATATAATCCAAATCAGCTCGATGACTAACGTATTGTACCAATGGGCTGTACCGGTCGTGAATGGCCTTCCAGTCAACTCCGTGCATATTATTCACGTAGAAAAAGTCGCGAAAAATACGCCATCCGTCGGTGTAAATCTGATTCCATTCTTTGCGTGGATCAATCTTCATGGTAACATCGTCCAAATTCAGTCTTCCAGAGCCCGACTTTTGTCCCGGACTTACTTTTGCGATTCCCAGATCTCTGCCCGAACGATAAATCATCATTTTGCCATCAGCGCTAACTATAGCCTGCGAAACGCCGTCCATTACTTCTTCGTCTTTTTTATCTTCGATTGTGAATTTATGTAACGAACCATCCTCGATGTACAAAATTCCACCATCAACAGCTACCAAATTATGGTATTCGCCCGACCTCATAGGGAAAGCTGTTATCCGCGAATTTATCCCATCGAAATCAATAGTTATCGATTTTGGCATTGCCACAGCAGGCTTTTCTTCGACTTTACCTTTTTTGTCCTTTTCTTTTGACGTTTCAGTAACAGGCTTCTCAGCTTCTTTAACTGGTTCGACGTCGTTCTTGTCCTTGAAAAGTTTTGGCGAATCGGCGGTTAAAGCAACTGCATAAATTCGAGCCGATTTGTTGTACAGGTAGTCGAATTCGAAACTGCTAAAATCAAGGTTAAAATCGCGATCAGAAATAAAATAAATATACTTGCCATCAACCGAAAAAACAGGCGCGCCATCATTGAAACGGTCATCAGTAAGTTGCTTATTTTCTGCCTTTTCGATATTGTACACCCAAACAGCACCTAATCCATTTTCGCCCTCCTTGTCGTAAGTAATCCATTTCGAATCCGAAGAGAATGAATACGACTGGATTTCACTGCGGTCAGCATGAGTCACAATAGTTGTTTTTCCAGTCTGAACATCAAGCAGTTTAAGCTGAGAGGTTCGATCAAAATACAGCAAATACTTGCTGTCTGGCGACCACTCTGAATCATATTTCCATGCCGACGAACCAAATGTTAGTTGTTTTGGCTTTGCATCTTTCTTATTTTCAAGCAAGTATATTTCGTATTCTCCGGATGCATCCGAATAGTATGAAATATATTTCCCGTCAGGCGACCAGCGTGGGTAGATCTCACGAACGCCCTGAGTGTTTGTTAAATTGTAAGTTGGCCCGTTTTCGCCCGGAACTGAGAAAATATCGCCACGGGCAGATATCAGCGCGCGTTTACCAGTCGGAGAAATCTCGAAAGCCTGTATATTATCTTTTACATTCTTGTAATACGGTATAATATTCGGGTTATCGAAATGAATATTCACTGTTACTTTCTCTTCTTTTCCTGAATTGAGGTCAAGTTTGTATAAAAAGCCGCCATTTTCATAAACCATCTGTCCGTTTTCTCCTGAAGGCCACATGCAATCAAAATCAGCATGTCGGGTCATCTGTTTCAGGGCTTTTGTGGCTGTATTATACTGATAGATGTTGAGTTTCAGGTCGCGGTCGGATGCAAAATAAATGTTGTCGCCAGACCAAACCGGAAGCTGGTCTGTGCCCTTAAAATCGGTAATTTGTTCCGAAGTATTTTTCTCGAGGTCGTAAACCCACAAATCGGTTGCGCGACCACCTTTGTAGCGCTTCCATGTACGGAATTCGCGATCTACAGGTGTAAAACAAATTTTTTTGTTGTCGGGCGATAGTGCTGCAAAACCTCCATTTACAATAGGAAGAGGCTTTTCAAATCCGCCATCGATACTAATCTCGTAATATTTTCCGTTTCTGTCGCCAAAAGGAGTGCGGTTGGCACGAAAAAGAATGTTTTTACTGTCCGAAGTCCAATCCAGAGGAACATCGTCGAATCCACCGCGAGGCGGCATCAAACCTACTGAATTGTAAAAAGTAAGCTGTTTTGGTGTTCCTCCATTCGAAGACATAACAAAAATCTGGCGACTTCCCGAATATTCGCCAGAAAAAGCGATCCACTTACCATCCGGCGAAATTTTCGGGAAAAGCTCCATTCCAGGATGAGAAGTCAGGCGGCGCGCTTCACCACCGTTGGAATCGACGGTCCAAATATCGCCCGCATAAACAAAGGCAATTAGGTTTTTATTAATGTCGGGATAACGCATTAACCTGGCTTCATCCTGAGCGTTGGACTTCAATCCGAAGCCGAGCCCAAGCGCCGAAACTGCCAGTACTTTCAATGAGATTTTTTGCATATTTATTTTTTTTAGAAAAAAAACGTATTCTGTATAATAGGTTCAAAATTAAATCAGGAAATTACAAATGCACCTCGAAAACAAAAAAGAAAAAAAGCAGTTTTAAAAAATTGCGGAATGCGAGATCTAAAAGAGCGCCTGGCAGCCAACCACAAATTCTCAAATTTCCACAACTTCAAATTTTCAAATCACCAAATCCCTTTATCTTTGTGCCAAACTTTGAAAAATGACTCAACCCAAAATAATAATTGCCATCGACGGACATTCTTCATGTGGTAAAAGTACTATTGCAAAGGCAGTTGCCTCCGAATTTGGCTATGTTTTTATCGATAGTGGAGCAATGTATCGTGCAGTTACCTTATTTGCTTTGAGGCAAAATTTAATCACTGATGGAAATGTTGATAAACAGAAGCTTATTGAATTCCTTCCTGAAATAAAAATTGAATTTCGCTTCAATCCTGAGACGCAAAAAAGCGACACGTATCTGAATGGTGAGAATGTTGAAGACGAAATCCGACAACTGCCAGTTTCTCAAAATGTGAGCCCGGTTGCGACAATTCCTGAAGTGAGGACTGCAATGGTACGCCAGCAGCAGGAAATGGGCAAAAATAAGGGAATTGTTATGGATGGGCGGGATATCGGAACTGTGGTTTTTCCTGAAGCCGAACTGAAATTGTTCGTTACAGCCTCTCCTGAAATACGAGCACAGCGCCGATTTGATGAATTGAAAGCCAAAGGTGAAGATGTTTCTTTTGACGAAATATTACATAACGTTCAGGAAAGAGACAGAATTGATTCGACACGGGAAACCAGTCCATTAAAGAAAGCTGACGACGCCATTGTTTTGGACAACAGCAACATGACCCATGAAGAACAAATGAGATGGGTTATCGAAAAAGTTACAGCGAAAATAAGCTAAAAACGATTGTCTGTGATTGTTGAAATTGACAATAAATCGGGATTTTGCTTCGGTGTAAAGAACGCCATCAATAAGGCGGAAGAAGCTCTGGGAAAAGGGGATATCCTTTATTCATTGGGGAGTATTGTGCACAACGAACACGAAGTTGAACGACTGAACAACATTGGTTTAAAAACAATTAATCACGAAGAGTTTTTCAAGCTCAAAGATTGCAGAGTACTGATTCGCGCCCATGGAGAACCACCGGCTATATACGAATATGCTCGACTAAATAATATAACGATAATTGATGCCACTTGTCCGGTTGTTTTAAAACTGCAGCAAAGAGTTAAAAAAGCTGGAGAATCGATGCAAAAAGAAGATGGTCAAATTATTATCTTCGGACACGAAGGTCATGCTGAAGTTGTTGGTCTCGTGGGACAGATCGAGAGTTCGGCTATTGTTATTGAAAATCCAGAAGACATTGGCTCAATAGACTTTTCAAAACCAATCGAAATTTTTTCCCAGACCACAAAATCTGTTGAAGAATTCAGAAAGCTATCTGATGAAATCGTCAAGCAATCGGGCAAAAGGTTAGAGGCACACGATACCATTTGCCGACAAGTTTCAAATAGAGCGCCACATCTTGCCGATTTTGCCGGCAGGTTTGACCTTGTTGTATTTGTCGGCGGAAAACAAAGCTCAAATGCTCAGGTACTTTTCAACGTTTGTAAAAAGAAAAACGAACGGACTTTTTTCATTTCCGGTACGGATGAATTAAAAAATACCTGGTTTTCAGGAATAAACACGGTTGGTGTTTGTGGAGCGACCTCAACTCCGCAATGGTTGATGGAACAGGTTGCACGGAAAATTGAAGAGTTTTAATTCTTCATTAACCTTATTCTGCTTTTTAGCAGGCTTGCATGTTTAAATGAAATTCTTGGCTTACCTTTCGTTTGATTTTAGTTGAATCAATAAATGAATCTACTATGACTGTTAAAGATACAAACTCAGAGCTCTCTCTTAAAAGAAAAAAACTACAGAAAATAGGAGTTTTAACGTCGGGGGGCGATGCTCCCGGCATGAATGCTGCAATACGTTCGGTAACCAGGGCAGCGCTGGCCAACAAGCTTAAAGTCGTCGGAATCCGGCGCGGCTACCAGGGTATGATTGAGGGCGATTTTATTTCGCTGAAATCTTCTGACGTCAGCGGTATTTTGCAATTAGGCGGAACCATGTTGAAAACAGCGCGCAGTTCAGAATTCAGGACAACGGAAGGCAGGGAAAAAGCTTATCAGCAACTTAAAAATGCCGAGATTGATGCTGTTGTTGTTATTGGCGGCGATGGCTCTTTTACCGGAGCTTTAGTCATGTCTCAGGAATACGATATTCCGTTTGTTGGAATTCCCGGAACGATTGATAACGACATGTACGGAACCGATTACACAATTGGCTACGACACTGCACTCAACACCGTAGTTGAAGCTGTTGACAAAATTAAAGATACAGCCCGTTCTCACGGACGAATCTTCTTCGTTGAAGTAATGGGCCGTGAAGCTGGTTTGCTGGCGTTAAACGGCGGCATTGCCTGTGGCGCTGAAGTGATTTTGATTCCGGAATCGAACGAAATGCACGACGAATTGAAGCGGTTTATCAGCAAAGGTTATAAAAACAAGGAAACCAGTGGAATTGTGATGGTTGCAGAAGGTGATGAAGCTGGCGGCGCACTTAAAATAGCAGATCAGGTTCGCAAGGATCATCCGGATTTGGACGTACGTGTTTCAATATTAGGGCATATCCAGCGAGGCGGACGACCAACAGCCAAAGACCGTGTAAATGCAACAAAAATGGGAGTTGCTGCAATCGATGCGTTACTCGACGATCAGAAAAGCATCATGATTGGGTTGAACAACGAAAAAATTGTTCATGTACCTTTTAACAAAGCTGTTAAGCTTAATCACAGTATCGATACAAATTTGCTTGACATTCAAAAACTTCTAAACACTTGATGAAGTTGAATTCTTATAAATGGAAAAGGCTTTCATAATCAAATATGAAAGCCTTTTTTATGTTTAAAATATAAATATCAGCCCCTTGGGAGACACCTATGTTTAAATATTGTATTCTTTATTCTTCATCAAATTGATCGTCAGCATAGTTTAAATTGAATTCATTGAGATTCTCATCTGAAAAATCATCGTAAATAGATAACCTTCGTTTGGACCCTTTGTCCTTGTGTGTTTTTAGGTTTTTAATAGAATCGCCATCTGCACTAAAAGGTTCGTTGCCTTTTTTTGTAATTTTCAGATTCTTGTTTGTTTTCATTTCTAAAATCTAAAAGTTTGATAATTAATGTTTTAAAAGTGAATAATTGTTGTTTTTATCTGTTTGTTAATCTATAAAAAAATTTTTTACTACCAAATATAGCATTTCAAAAAATTAATGTGCTGGCTTTTAATAATATCTGACTATCTGATCATTACATTGCATTTTGAAAATATGTTATTAAATACGATCAAATCAACTCAAATGTTATTGAACAATTTAGAAAAAATAAACTTAGCTTTAACTTCTTTTTAGTACGCTTTGTTTGCCATGAAAATAGTTGAGCTATTCATATTCTTTTTAACAATTAATCTGGGACTGCTGGGACAAAGCAACGTGCCTTCAACCGATAAAAAAGTTCAAAAGTTATTTGAGCAAGCCGCTGATGCATATAACAGAAAGCAGACGATTAAAGCGCTGGAAATTCTGAATGACATTGTAAAGACCGACTCTCTGTTTCTTAATGCATACCTTTTACAATCAGACATTTATCAGGATTTAGATTCTGTAAATTTGCAGATTAGATCATTTAAATCTGCCTTAAGGATTGAGCCTGAAAAAAATGCAAAGCTTTATTATTTGCTGGGCAAAGCCTATTTCAGGAGAGGAATGTACCAAAAAGCCGACGAGGCTTACAATAATTACCTGAAGCGCGCCGAACCGAATAGTCCTTTTATATCCAAGGCAAAACTAGGAATTAGCAGATGTGCCGGAGCTGTTAAGCTACTTAAAAATCCAGTACCTTTTCAGCTTGTCAATTTAGGTCCCAATATTAATTCTGAAGATGATGAATATTGGCCGAGCATTACAGTAGATGGCAAAACACTCATTTTCACCCGATTAGTTGGCTCAAGATCCAATAATTCAAATACACCATCGTTGAGCCAGGAAGACTTCTACACTTCGTCGCTGGTTGACGGAATTTGGCAACCGGCAATACCTCTCGCGAATATCAACACCGAATACAACGAAGGCGCACAAACAATATCAAGCGACGGAAAATTGTTATTTTTTGCCGCCTGCACAAGAAATGACGGAAAGGGAAGCTGCGATATTTATTTCTCCAGAAAAAAAGGAGACGAATGGTCGTTGCCCCAAAACGCCGGAAGTCCGGTGAACTCTGCCGCCTGGGAGTCTCAACCTTCTATTTCGGCCAACGGCGAATACCTTTATTTTGTTAGCGCCCGTAAGGGAGGAAAAGGTGGAATGGACATTTGGAAATGTAAGCTTAAAGGATTTACCGACTGGGGAACGCCTCTTTGGGGAAAAGCGGTCAACTTAGGTGACTCAATAAACACACCGGGAAATGAAATGTCACCATTTATTCACTCCGACGGCAAAACGCTGTATTTTGCCTCAGATTACTGGCCAGGACTCGGAGGATATGATATTTTTTACTCGCGCCAAAAGAACGATTCGATTTGGACAACACCGCAAAATATTGGCTATCCGATTAACTCATACAAAGACGAGCAAGGACTTGTTGTAGATGCAGCCGGAAAGAATGCATATTATTCATCAGATCGCCCTGGATCAAAAGGCATGGATATCTACTCCTTTGAACTTTATTCAAACGCTCGCCCAACGCCGGTGTCATACATCAAAGGAAAAGTAATCGACGAAGAATCGGGTAAGCCGATTTGTGCCAAAGTTGAGCTTACTGATTTAGAGAACTCAAAATCAGTTATAAAAGGAGAGTCGTGTTGGGAAAAGGGGGAATTTCTGATGTGTCTTCCATTAGGAAAAGAATACGCTTTTAACGTCACCAAAGAAGGCTACATATTCTACTCAGAAAATTTTCAGCTAAAAGAAAAGAAGGAAATTATTGATCCATACGTTCTCGAAATTAAAATGAAGAAAATCCAAGTTGGAGGAGGCGTTATTTTAAGAAACGTGTTTTTCAATACAGGTTCACACGACCTGCTTCCTGAATCGATAGTTGAACTCGAAAAGCTAATCGAATTCCTAAAACAAAATCCAACATTAGTTATTGAAATAGAAGGACATACCGATAATATTGGAAGTGTTGAAATGAATCAGAAATTATCAGAATCCCGAGCTAAGGAAGTATATGATTATCTGGTTTCTAAAGAAATAAATAGCAACAGAATGAAATATAAAGGGTATGGATTTACCAAACCAGTTAGTTCAAATGATACTCCTGATGGCCGCTCGTTAAACAGAAGAACCGAATTTGTTATCATCAAGAAATAACAAAATCACTTCATTCTTTTATCTTGTCTTTTAATGATTCGACATACTTTTTATCGATTACAAGAATATGGTGATCAATCCAGGTTTTGAGGTAAAGCATCAGATCGAAACCAAGGCTAATCCGCCCCATTTCTATGTCCGATTTCATTTCCTTCATTTTGATTATAAAATTCTCATGTTCAGCGATATGTTTGTCTGAATCAATATAGCTGAACTTGTGAAAATAAAATTCTTCGCGTTGAAAATGAAAAATGGTATAATTTTCCAGTTCTGGAATAATTTCTTTAAGCAAACATTCCAACTTTCCAGCTTTCAGCAGAGAATAAAGTTTATCTAAAATTCTAAAAATCTCTTTGTGCTGTTCGTCAATAGTTTGAATACCAACACTATACTTATCATCCCACTTAAACATTCTATTGGCTTTGGTTAATTTCGCCGCCTAAAATATTTAAATTATGACCACCTACCAAAAGAATTTAAAATAATTGATATCAGATCTCAAAATACAAATTATCCAGATTATAAGGAGTCTGCTGATACACATAATAATTCAACCAATTGGAAAACAACAGGTTTGCGTGTCCATGCCATAGCATCATTGGCTTTTTCGATGCATCGTTGTTCGGATAATAATTTCGCGGCATTTCAATTGGCAACTTCTTTTTTAAGTCGCGCTTATATTCTGTATCGAGCGTATTTCTGGAATATTCGGAATGACCTGTTATAAAAAACTGACGACCATTGTGAGTCATAACCATGTTAACCCCCGATTCTTCTGACTTTGAAATAATACTTAATTCATTGACTTTCAAAATATCCTCCTCACGTACTTCGGTGTGACGAGAGTGCGGAACAAAATATTCGTCGTCAAAACCCCTGAAAATCGGCAATGCTTCCAAATTCCTGTGTTTGAAGACCCCGAACATCTTTTTATCAAGAATGTACTTTGGAATGTTATAAAAATGGAATAATCCGGCCTGAGCAGCCCAGCAGATGAATAATGTAGAAGTGGCATGAATTTTCGACCATTCGAATATTTCAACCAACTCGCTCCAATATGTAACTTCTTCAAAAGGAAGCATTTCAACGGGAGCACCGGTAATAATCATCCCGTCGTAGTTCTTCAGCTTAATTTCATCGAATGTTTTATAAAAGGCTTTCATGTGTTCTTCCGGAGTATTTTTCGACTCGTGACCTTTCATCCGAAGAAATTCAACTTCGACCTGCAACGGGCTGTTTGATAATAAGCGGATCAAATCGGTTTCCGTAGTTATTTTTATTGGCATCAGGTTAAGAATGACAATCTTTAAAGGTCGAATGTCTTGCTGCGTAGCACGCGACTCGTCCATAATAAAAATATTTTCTTTCTGCAGAAGCTCTATTGCAGGCAATTGATCAGGTACGTTAATTGGCATAATATCAGATATTTAAATGAATTTTATTCCTGAATTTCAAATGACTGGAAATTCAGGAATAGGAAATGAAATTACTTTATTTGGCCGAGGGCTTGTTCAAAATCGTAAATAATATCATCGATATGCTCAAGTCCAACAGAGACCCTTAAAGCGCCGGGTTTTACACCAGCTGCAAGCTGCGCTTCTTCTGAAAGTTGCTGGTGCGTTGTTGCCGAAGGCTGAATAATGAGCGTTTTTGCATCTCCAACATTAGCCAGGTGACTTACCATCTTAAGGCTTTCAACCAGCTTCATGGCTCCTTCTTTTCCACCTTTTACCTCAAAAGCCAAAACTCCACCTGCGCCCTTGGGCAAGTATTTTTTTGCCAGGTTGTACGATGGATTGCTTTCTAAACCGGGATAATTAACTTCTGCAACTTTAGGGTGTTTTTCAAGCCATTGGGCCAAAGCTAATGTGTTTTGAATGTGGCGTTCCATGCGCAACGACAAAGTTTCGAGCCCTTGTACAAGCAAAAAAGAATTGAACGGACTCTGAGATGGCCCGATATCACGCAATCCTTCAACTCTCGCTTTTGTGATAAACGCAATGTTGCCAAATGGTCCGTCGAAATTGAAAATATCCCAATATTTCAATCCATGATACCCTTCAGAAGGTTCAGTAAATCCCGGGAATTTACCATTGCCCCAGTTAAAAGTTCCGGCATCAACAATCACTCCGCCAATACTTGTTCCGTGACCGCCAATCCATTTTGTGGCCGATTCTACCACAATGTTTGCACCATGCTCGATTGGACGAATCAAATATCCGCCAGCTCCAAAAGTGTTGTCAACAATAAACGGGATATCATATTTTTGGGCCAAAGCAGCAAAGGCATCAAAATCAGGAATCACGAAACCCGGATTTCCAATACTTTCAAGGTAAATGGCCTTGGTCTTTTCATCGATAAGTCTCTCAAACGCTTCAACAGTTAGGTTTTCCGCCAAGCGAGCTTCAATTCCAATTTTCTTGAAGGTGACAGTAAACTGATTGTACGATCCGCCATATAGAAATGGAGAGCTGACAAAGTTGTCGCCAAGACTCAAAATATTGGTGAAGGTTAAAAACTGAGCAGAATGCCCTGAAGCCACACCCAGAGCAGCCACTCCGCCTTCAAGGGCTGCCATTCGCTGCTCAAACACATCGGTTGTGGGATTCATGATGCGTGTATAAATGTTACCGAACTCTTTCAATGCAAACAAATTTGCTGCATGATCGGCATTATCGAAAACGTATGACGAAGTTTGATAAATAGGTAAGGCCCTCGATTTAGTTGTTGGGTCAACCTGTTGACCTGCATGTAATTGCAAGGTCTCAAAATGTAATTTTCTCTCAGTCATTCTATTTTATTTAAAGGATTAATTTAAGTCGTTGAAAAAAATATTGTGAATTTCAGATATGGCCTTCGCCGTATCTTTCTGATCAATAATCAAATAACTAACCAAATCTGAAGCGCCCGACCCACTCAACAGCACATTTATTTTATGCTGAGCCACTGCTGTAAACAACTTAGCTGAAACACCATGATGCTTTTGCATACCGTGACCAATAACGGCAATTAACGAAACATCGCCGTCGATAATAATTTCGTTTACCGAGGTTAATAAAAGCGAACTGCAAATTTTACTCGCCTTTTCAACTTCATCTTTATTTAAAATGATGTTTATACTTACCTGTGAGGTAATTACCGATCTAATGTTTATGGAGGCATTATGAAAAGCCGTTGTGACTTTTGCCAGAATTCCCGGTTTAAAACCAACTCCTGGTCCATTAAGTTTTAGTACGGCTATTTCTTCAGTGTGGACAACGCTTTTTACTACGTTTGGCGAAACAACCGATTCTGAATTTATAATCGTCGTTAATTCTTTATTTTTATCAACAAGCCTGTACACATGAATCGGAATATGCTTGCTGATTAAAGGTTCAACAATTCGCGGGTGAATCGAACGCCCGCTGAAATAAGATAACTCGGAAGCTTCGGAATAAGTCAATCTCGGAATAATCTGTGAATTAACAACATAATTCTCTTCCGCCGTTCTAAATTCCTTATCGATTTCCCAAAGTTCGAGCGAGTTAGCGCCAACCAGGCGAGCGATGGCTGCAGCTGAATAATCGGCTGAGTATTTCCCGATGCGAGCAATTTTGCCACTTTTTGTAATTCCATACGAGCCAGGAACCAATACATTCCCTTCACCGCACAAGCCATTCAAATTCTGAGGCTCCTCCAATAAAACCGATGCATTTCCATATTCTTCGGTAACATAAAGTCCTAAGTCTTCCGGAAGTAAAACTTTAGTTAAAACATTTCTACTCGTTAAAAAGGCATTTAAAATCTCTGATGTAATCCTCTCAGAATAACTAATAACCTGATCTTTAAGCGACAATGAAAAGTCGCCGGTTAACTCAATTCCTCGTAGAAGACTTTGAAGGTTTGTTAACTCTGATTCAAGTTTGGCCCGGCCAACAGGTAAATTGGAAACCTGAATCCGTTCTTCTATTAAAGTATTTAACTGGTTTATAATTGTTTCTGAGTCTGAATTGCCTGATTTTAGCACTTCAATTCCTTGTTCTATTATTTTCACAATTTCTGGGACAGCGGAAACGATAACAATTTTATTATCGGTTACTCCAGTTAACAAATTTGCAAATGCTTCAAGCACAGGCAATTTATATAGACTGTTTCCGCCAAATCGTATAACACAATTCGACATGATTAAAATTTAAAATGAAAATTTAGTATTTAAAACTTGAACCGGGAAAGCCTTTAAACAACATGAAAAATCACACCGCCTAAAGGCTAGCGCATTATCATAGACATAGACATCATAGAATCATTGCAACCCAACAGATGGGAAGTTGAAGTATTCATATTAAATGCAAAATGATTCATTCTCTTTGCCGCTTATTTGATAGTCGCAAACATAAACAGTTTGTGAGTAAATACAAAAAAATAGAGAATTTGTTTGATCAAAAATGACGTTAATTTATCATTAACTGCAATAAACAACTAATTTACAACACAATACTATACATTTATTTCTTTAAAATATTCTTGAAATTATTCCAAATAACTGAACGAAGTTCATCTTCGCCTAGGTTCAGCACAACGGCAACTGCTCTGTATAGTTGCTCAATGGTTATGTTACTTTCGTCAGTTTCAAGAAAAAGGCTATGCAACGGAATACTTTTTAACACCTCAACTTTCTTCGTTTCACAGATCAATTTTTCTCCAACTGAAAAGAAAAAACCATTTTTAACCAAACTAAAAGTCGATTCCAAATTTCCAGAATACCCGTGTAAAATCCATGGAACTGAAGATTTTGTCTGCTTTTTGATGCGAATGAGATCGCTATAAGCGCGAACACAATGAATAATGAGCGGTTTGCAACAGTCTTCGGCTATTTGAATTTGGCGTATAAAACAATCTTCCTGCAAAGCGAACGCAGTATCAATATGCCTATCCAGACCACATTCGCCTACAAACAACATATTTTCGTCAATTACAGCCTCTGCTATTAGCCGAAAACATTCATCCCTGTTGAAGTTATTGACATGCCAGGGATGTAGTCCTACCGAATAAAAGTAATTCCTTTCCAAATGGTAAAAATCCTGGGCAAAAATATTCAGGACTTCTAATGCTCCAGAATTTTTCAGGCGATGTGTATGTAGATCTAAATACTTCATTTTAAAGATTTGCCCAGATTCTCGCTAACGAAAAACCGGGAGCCTTTATATTTAAATCGAGAAAATACCCGAACGGAGTTTGCGCAACTTGAAATTCAGCATTTTTCATTCGCTTCTCAGCCTCATCGAACACCTTCCTGGTAAACTGAGGTGAAGCTTTTGAGTCAGATAAATGAGCAAACGAATGTAAAATAACCGATTGACAAGAATTTTTCCTGGCAACCCATTTTAGGTGGTTAACAAGCTTTTTTTCACGAGACTTAACATCGTTTAACTCATCTGATTCTTCAATATGAATAAAAGCCAGAATTGAATCTGTAAAATGGGCTGATTCAAAATTATCTTCTGCCGATTCCAGATTTTTTATAGCTGGGGTGTAGGAAAACTCGTTGACAAACATTGTCAGAACCTTCATAGAAGCATTGATTTTGTATCTCAAAATTAATCGCTTTTGCGAATATACATGCAGAACGATTATTTATCTTATATTTGAGTAAAGTAGAATTTGGGGGAATGAAAGGGAAATTTGTATATCTGCTGCTTGGTATTCTATTCGTTTTAGATACTTATAAAGGTGTTTGTCAGCTTTCAAGGGGAGGGTTTCCAATTCAAATCGAAAAGTTAAAGTCAGCCTCATACATTTCAGATTTGGTTGAAATGCCGGCATTGGATTTTAAATCAGCAAAAATTCAAAGTGAAAATACTGATCAACCACATCTAAAGCCATTTACTTTTGCACATTCTTTCGATGTTTCTCTAAACCTTAACAATTCAGGAGTTTGGTATAATACCAATAGGGTCAATGTTTGGCAGCTACGTGTACGATCAACGGGAGCATATTCGTTAAACTTTATTTTTGACCAGTTTAAACTTCCTGAAAATGCAAGATTATTTATCATCAACGAAAAATCAGGAGAAATAAGAGGAGCATTCACTTCTGAAAATAATTCAGAAAGCAATGTTTTTGCTGTGGAGCCAATCTCGGGAGATGAAATACTTCTTCAGTATGAAGAACCTGTAAATCCTGCATTTAGAGGAAAGCTTGAAATTGCAAAGGTAGCACACGACTATGTTGGAATTACAGCCAACGACCACCGACCATTAGGAGTTTCGGGCTCCTGTAACGTCAACGTAAATTGTGATTTGGCTAATGGCGACGAAAACATCCGTGACGGAGTGTGCCGTATCATTGTGAAAGGGACAGAGCTTTGTACCGGCACATTAGTTAACAATACTGCTCTGGACGGAACTCCATATTTGCTAACGGCATACCATTGCATATCCAGCGAAGCGCTGGCTCAAACCTCTGTTTTTTTATTTAATTATGAATCGCCATACTGCGGATCAATAGATGGAGATGTAAGTCATTCTTTATCAGGAAGTACACTTAAAGCATCGTTCGACAGCCTCGACTTTTCGCTTGTACGTTTAAGCAGTATTCCGCCTGATTACTTCAGGGCATACATGGTAGGCTGGAACCGAAAAAATACAGCGCCAACATCTTCTGTTTGTATTCACCATCCGCTTGGCGATATCAAAAAAATTGCGATTGATAATAATGCTGCTGTCACTGCAAAATTTAGCGAGAGTTATTATAAAGCCGGGTTCTGGAATATTTTAACGTGGGAACACGGTGTAACTGAAGAAGGATCTTCAGGAGGCCCGCTATTCGATCAAAATAAGCAGCTGATCGGATCCCTGACCGGAGGATCAGCAACTTGTCCTCCGGGATTACCCAATAATGATTATTTCGAAAAATTTGCTTTGGCCTGGAATCATAGAAGCGAAAGTAGCAAACAGCTGAAAGCGTGGCTGGATCCAACTAATTCAGGAGTTGAAAAGCTTGACGGACTTGCACTTAACACGTCAAAAATAACCTGTGCGCCTGTAACTAATTTTAAAGACAATGACGTCTATTCGCTGGTAAAAATAACGAGTGCAACAAAAAAGGGCTATTGGGGAGGCTCAAATTCGTCGGGATTTACCGAATATGCCGAACAATTCAAGTTTTCTCAGTCGTGCGTGTTGGCTGGTGTGTCGATTGGAGTTGCAAAAATCAGTTTAACAAGTACAGCTCCATATATTAATTTGAAAGTATATTCAGGAACTGATAAACCTGAAGGCGACCCGATTTATTCGGAAAAGTTCTACATCAAAAACCTTTACGCCGGAGCAATGAATTATTTGTCTTTTGCAACACCTGCAAGAACTTCGGGAAACTTTTTCGTTTCGTACGATCTTTCGACCTTAAGCAGCACCGACTCGTTGATGGTTTTTATTGCCAACAGAACAAACGACACAACCAATAGCTTTGTTATGAAAAATCAAACGGGTTGGTCAACCTATTATTCTAAAAATCTGAATGGAAACGGATCGGCCATTTTAATGGAAATTAATGCCTGTAATATTGTTGATACAGCGAAGGTTATTGAAGTTATTCCCGGTGTTACCAAATCCATATTTTACCCGAACCCAGTGTATGGCAGCAAGTTGCTTACTGTTGAAACTGTCGATAATATTGATTCGATTGACGAAGTGGAAGTCTTCGACATCATGGGAAAAGTTCAAAATGTACCAGCTACCCTGACTGCCAAAAACCAAATGAAGCTAAGCTTTAACGGACATATTGCCGGAATTTACGTGATTCGGTTTAGTGCGGGAGGAAAGATCGTGAAAGCGAAAGTGGCGTATGTTCCCTGACTTGCTTTGCTAAAAGAAAGCAGTCATTCGCATCGGATCATTTGTAACCAGAAAATCTATTCCCGATGTTTTAACAAATTCTGAAACAGTTTTATAAACAGGGGTGTTAGTCAAAATAACTTTCTTTTTTTGAGCATGGATTTTTGCCACAAGGTCTTTTATTCTTACAAAATCCTCAAATGGAATGTTTCCTGTTCCTTTCCAGCCAGTTAGTTCAGTAAAATTCAATTCGATAACGGGCATTTTCTCCGAATCAACATTTTTTTCTACATCACTTAAACTACCCACAAGCCCGAGAAAACCTGGTTTAATGCTGTTTATTATCTCTAAAGCAGCTTTATCTTTTATAAGTATCCTGAGTTTTCCTTTACGATCAGCGGTGTACAACATCTCCTGGAACGGACGAATTTCAGCAGCCAACTGTTTGTATGACTGAACTGGCTGAAATGCAAAATTCAAAATGAGAAGTACTTCACCCTGAAAACCCGGAATAATTTCACCATTGTTTTTTTTAAACTGATTGTAAAGAGGGTAGAGGTATGCCTCGGAAAGTGTTGGAAGTTTGTGATTTGCGCTGTCGGGCATTAATGCTGTTACATAATTCTTGCCGTAAATGTACATCACGTCAGCCTCAAAATTACAAATCCCATTTCCTACAGATTCCCAAAAGTCACTATTATTCCGAAAATTATAGGACGAAATAAGAGGCTTAATATTTTTCTGGGCTACTGAAATCTGGCAAAACAGCAGCAAATAAAAACCGACAACAAATAATTTTTTCATTTCGAGCGGTAAGTTTATTTTCATATTGTAAAGTTATCTGTTTCGCCCATTAACACGCCATTCTGAAAGATTATTTTTTATACTATTTCTTCATTTTGAAAATTGTTGATTACTTTCGGAGTGCCCAAAAATAAAAACCAAAATGATCTCGGAAAAAGCCCAAAATATCAGTCCTTTCATTGTTATGGAAGTGCTCGAAAGAGCCTCTGTGCTCGAAAAAGAAGGCAAAAATATTATTCATCTTGAAGTTGGCGAACCCGATTTCGATGTGCCTGCCTGTGTACTGCATGAAAGCGAAATGGCGATGAAGCAAGGAAGAACGCACTATACCCATAGCCTTGGCGATCCGGAACTGCGACAGGAAATTTGCAACAACTATCTGAAAAATTATGGGGTAAAAATCTCTCCCGACCAGGTTATCGTCACATCGGGTACTTCTCCGGCTATTTTAATGATCTTATTGGCCTTGTGTAATGCAGATGACGAGGTTATTTTATCTGATCCGGGTTATGCCTGCTATCCGAATTTTATTAGCCTTTCCGGAGCGAAAATGGTAAAAGTTCCGGTTTTTGAAGAAGATGGATTTCAATACCGACCCGAAAATATTTGTGCCGCGATTACTGATAGAACAAAGGCAATATTGATTAACAGTCCGATGAATCCGACGGGTAATTTATTGTCATCCGAAACCCTGCAGGAAATTGCCAGATTTGCGCCACACATTATTTCCGACGAGATATACCATGGACTGGTTTACGAGAGCAATGCTCATTCGATTCTGGAATATACCCAAAATGCCTTTGTATTGAACGGTTTTTCGAAACTGTACGCCATGACAGGCCTGCGCCTGGGTTATGTAATTGCTCCCGAAGAATTTATCCGCCCCATGCAAAAGCTCCAGCAGAATCTGTTTATATGCGCCAGTTCTGTAGCACAACGCGCCGGAATTGCTGCTTTGCGAGATGCCGATTCCGAAGTTGAAAACATGAAAAATACATATAACGAACGCCGGAAATACATGATCAGGCGACTACGCGAACTTGGGTTCAAGATTACGGTTGAGCCCACCGGAGCTTTCTATATTTTCGTTAACGCAAAGCACCTTTCCGGCGACTCGTATAAACTTGCTTTCGACATTCTCGAAAAGGCACATGTTGGCGTAACTCCGGGAATCGATTTTGGCGAAAACGGCGAAGGTTATTTGCGTTTCTCGTATGCCAACTCGCTTGAAAATATAATCGAAGGGCTGAACAGGCTTGAAAAGTACATTGCTGACTTCAAAGGGTTGTAAAACTCTCCCAATGAATGATTTCCGCGAGTGCTTTACGCTGCTTCGCTGGCATTTCGGCAGTTGTGTACCCCAATGGAACCAAAACAAGCGGTTCGATATATTCGGGTAACTGAAGTTTCTTTTTCGCCATCTCAACATCGAAATTACAAACCCAACACGTTCCCAAACCAAGTTCAGTTGCTTTCAAAATTAAGTGGTCAACAGCAATAGCCACATCCACATCGGCAAAGTCTTTTCCGTCTGTTTTTCTTTTCCACGATTGGCGATGATCGGCACAAACAGCAATACAAACCGGCGCTTCTTTAAACCATTGGCGGTGATATACTTCATGAAAACTTGCGAGGTTTTCGCTCTCGGATATCACAATAAAATGCCATGGCTGAAAATTCACTGCCGAGGGTGCTAATCGCGCAGCTTCCAGTATTTCCAGAATAACCTCTTTTTCAACTTTCTTACTCAAATACGACCGGACCGAAAACCGATTGGCAATGAGTTCATTAAAATTCTCCATGTGTTAAAAATGTTAAAATTATGAAAACACGTGTAACAAGTCGGCAACTGGGTCGTCTCTTTTTGTAGAAAACAGAAAACAACAGTTAACATTTAATCTCAAAGTTATGAAAACAGTGACATTAGGTTCAGCATTGCTTGGACTTTTATTGATTGTGAGCTCATTTTCTTTTGCAGGGACCGCTATTACAGGAACTCAGGAAGTAAAAATTACACCCGTCGAAAATCTCTATCTCGGTAAAACTGCCGAAAAAGTTTGGACTTTAAATTTCTCGGAAAAAGAAAAGCCCGTTACAGTTACAATGCATCAAACCGGAAGTATAAAAGAATACGTTGTACGGTCAGAGTACTTTGAAGTAGTTTATACAGCCACCAAACAAGGATTTGGCGTTTCACCCTTGCCACGTTCCATGAGAGAAGTTCCTTCTGCAATTAATTCTTCAGTATTAAACAAAGAACAACTTGAACAGCAAAAGATTCTGTCGCCTAACCAGGTTTCTGAAGAATTTGCACTTGAACTTATAGCGTCGTATCTTCCTGATCTTTTAAACGAAGGCTACAAGCACCTTCTCTACTAATTTACTAATCAAATAGCTTCAGAAGCCGCCGGAAGTTCCCGGTGGCTTTTTTATATACAACCGCAAACAAAACCTTCTGCCATCCCTTCAAGTAACTGTTCAATGGCTTTTTTCTCATTATCAGTTCCTTTACAATCGGGGCAAACCGGCAAATTAAACTGCACATTTTTTTCTACCGTTTCGGGATTAACTTCTTTACCACAAACAAAACAATGATTAGCAAAATCAGCCATAAACAAAAATTTCAGTAAAAAAACGTTGACCAAGATAGCTGAATTATTTTCTTCGCAAATTAAAGCTGAAAAGGTTTTGTCCGAAGTTTTTGTAAACTTTCGGATATTGTGTCAGTTAAAACAACGAATCAGGTAAATCTGTCCGAACTTATCTTCGAATACGAGTTGGCACGATAATCGTTAAAACATCCCAAACATTTAAACATTATAACTACATTTGTCACTTCCAAATTTTTGAAAATCTAAAACCTTCATAATGGCATTTATAAACAAAATTCTGGGCGTATTTCTGGGAAACAAGGCCGATAAAGACATGGCTGAAATCGCCCCAATGGTTGAACTGATTAAAAAGGAATACGAGCGCATTAAGTTGCTTTCAACCGACGAACTTCGCGCCGAATCGGCTAAGCTGAAAGAAATTGTGAGAGAACGCATTAAAGCTGAAGAAGATCGCATTATAGAGTTAAAAGAACTTGCCGAAACTGTTGATATTCAGGAAAGCGAAAATATTTATACCGAAATAGATAAGCTCGAAGAAAAAATCGACGATAAACTGGAAGAAGTATTAAATGAGATACTTCCGGCAGCCTTTGCTATTGTGAAGGCAACGGCTAAGTTGTTTACTGAAAATGAAAAGATTGTAGTTACAGCCAGTGATTTTGATCGTAATTTGGCAACCACCCGCAACAGCATCATTATCGACGGAGATAAAGCCACATGGATGAATAAATGGATTGCCGGTGGAAATGAAATTACCTGGGATATGGTTCATTACGATGTTCAGCTTATCGGCGGTATTGTATTGCACCAGGGGAAAGTTGCCGAAATGGGAACTGGTGAAGGAAAAACATTGGTAGCTACATTGGCAGTATTCCTGAATGCCTTGACTGGCAAAGGAGTTCACGTAGTTACTGTGAACGACTACCTGTCGAAACGTGACTCGGAATGGATGGGACCAATCTACGAATTCCACGGCTTGAGTGTTGACTGTATCGATAAATATCAGCCAAACTCAGATGGCCGCCGCGATGCCTATAATTCTGACATTACTTATGGTACCAACAACGAATTTGGCTTCGACTACCTGCGCGACAACATGGCAATCAGCCCACGCGATTTGGTTCAACGCAAGCACCATTATTCAATCGTTGACGAGGTTGACTCGGTTTTAATCGACGATGCCCGTACTCCATTAATTATTTCAGGTCCGGTTCCAAAAGGTGAAATTCAGAAATTCGAAGAACTAAGGCCTAAAGTTGAGAAGCTTTATGCTGCTCAGCGAAATTTTGTAAATCAGTGTCTGTCGGATGCAAAACGACTTTTAGCCAAACCCGACGCTACAAAAGAAGAAAAAGAGGAAGGTTCAATCCTGTTGCTTCGCGCACACAAAGGTTTGCCAAAACACAAGCCCGTTATCAAGTTCCTGAGTGAAGAAGGAATTAAAGCAATGATGGTAAAAACAGAAAATTACCACATGCAGGATAACAATAAGCTCATGCATATCATTACCGATCCGTTGTATTTCGTGATCGACGAAAAGCAAAACTCAGTTGAATTGACTGACAAGGGTATCGATTTGATTTCGAGCGATGTAGAAGATCATCATTTCTTCGTTTTGCCTGATGTTGGCTCTGAAATAGCCGAAATTGAAAGCGACAAATCGTTAACAAAAGAGCAGGTTCTTCAAAAGAAAGAAGACCTTCTAACAAACTATGCCATAAAATCAGAACGTGTTCACACCATCAATCAATTGTTGAAGGCTTATGCCATGTTCGAAAAAGACGTGGAATACGTGGTGATTGAAAATAAGGTAAAAATCGTTGACGAACAAACCGGTCGTATCATGGAAGGCCGCCGCTATTCCGATGGTTTGCACCAGGCTATTGAAG
>DAOPZV010000002.1:0-15644 GCA_035353575.1 Prolixibacteraceae bacterium
GTGGCATTTTCAATTTTAATCCACGGCTTGGCCTGCGGGTTATATACTTGCGGCAAAGTTTTTACGCACATTCCTGAATGGGTGCATTTCCCGGGCTCCCAAACAATCGTAATTTCACCATTCGTGTATGTTTTTACTGCTTCTGTTGACATTGTTGTTGTTTTAGTTATTGCGATAAAAGTGCGTTATATTCCGGATGGCGGTTGATATAGGCAGCAACGAACGGGCAAAGTGGCACCAATGTTAATCCTTTTTGCCGGATGTCGTCGAGCACTTGCTTTACCAATGCCGAGCCAATGCCTTTTCCCTCAAATTTGGCAGGAACCTCAGTGTGGGTTAAAAATATCTTCCCCTGCGCTTTGATGTATTCAATTCGAGCCAATTCGTCCTCAATCTGAAATTCATATTGTTTCTTTTCAGTGTTGTCAATTAAAGGGTAATCCATTTCATTTTTTTGAGTAAAACATATAAGCCAAGGAAAAGTTGAAGAGAACTTTTCAAGAGAACTGGTCATTGAAACGATTCTGAATTTCCGGAGAATAAAAAAGAAACGGGCCAACATCAATGATGACAGCCCGCTTCAAAATCAAACCCTAAAAAAATCGTTATGGTTTACGATAATTAATTCCATAACGGTATAAACGCAAATATTCTGTATCCATCCTCTTTGAAAAGTCGGCAAAATCTTTCTTTTCTTTTGGTGTCCAAACGACTTCGGCCAGCGCACAAACCCTCGGGAATACCATATATTCGGCTTGCTTTGTTGACGGAATATACTCGGTCCAAACGTTCGCCTGAGCTCCCATGATGTACTTTTGTTCGTCAGCCGAAAGTTCTTCAGGAACCGGCTCGTATGAATAAACCAAATCGAGAGGCAAATAGCCTCCAATAGCCAGCGGTTCTTTATCCGTTTCCTTCGACTGGTAATGGTCTAAATACAAGTGCGAGCCTGGTGTCATCACTACATTGTGTTTTTGTTTGGCTGCTTCTATTCCGCCTTTAATTCCTCTCCACGACATTACCGAAGCTCCCGGGGCCAGACCGCCTTCCAGTATTTCGTCCCAGCCGATAATCTGGCGGCCTTTGCTGTTAAGGTATTTCTCAATACGTTTTATGAAATAACTCTGTAACTCGTGCTCGTCTTTCAACCCAAGCTCTTTTATACGTTTCTGGCAATCAGGGCATTCTTTCCAGCGGTCTTTCGGACATTCGTCGCCGCCAATGTGTATATATTTTGAAGGGAACAATTCACAAACTTCGTCGAGTACATTTTGCAGAAACTTGAAGGTTTCTTCTTTTCCGGCGCAAAGCACATCTTTGCTAACTCCCCAGGTGGTCATTACGTTGTACGGTCCCTTTGTACAACCCAACTCGGGATAGGCAGCCAAAACGGAGACACTGTGACCTGGCATCTCGATCTCAGGAACTACTGTAATAAACCGATCAGCGGCATACTGAACGATTTCTTTCACCTGCTTTTGTGTATAAAAGCCGCCGTAGCCAACGCCATCATAAGTTTTTGAGCGTCCGGCGTGTCCAACCACAGTTTCATCTCTCCAGCTCGATATTTCGGTGAGTTTGGGGTACTGATTTATTTCCAGTCGCCAGCCCTGATCTTCGGTTAAATGCCAGTGAAATGTATTCAATTTATACATTGCCATATTATCGATGTACTTCTTGATGAAGCTAACCGGGAAATAGTGGCGCCCAACGTCAAGATGTAATCCACGCCATGCAAAACGAGGCTGGTCGTTGATTTCAGCACATGGCACAGCTAACGGACCGTTCTGTGTCAATGGAAGCATTTGTTTCAGAGACTGCACGCCATAGAAAATTCCGGCGGGTGTTTTGGCTGTAATCACAATTTCTTTAGGATCAACCTTTAACGAATAGCCTTCATCGCTACCTTGTAATGCTTTATTCAGCTTCAAACTTACCATTTGTTTGGCTTTCCCATTCTCGGGTAAAGTGAAGCCATAGTATTTCTGGAGGTATTCGTTTAACTGTCCTGCAATGCTTTTTAACTCAGGTTTAGAGGTGTCGAACGATAATGCTGTTGCCTGGTTCAGATTAAATGTGCCTTCGGTTTGAGTAACCTGTGATGGCTGCGGGATAATTGCCAGCGGCTGAGCAAACAAACCGGCTGAAGCAAGCAGACAAAGGATAAGAAATAATCTCTTCATTGGTTCCTGTTTTGTTGGTTTAAATTTTCACAAATGTATTTAAAAGAAATCGAAAGCCGGTATCAACTTTTGCGATTTTTTTAAAAAGTGATCTCTCAAATAGTATAAAGTTTGTCATAACTGCAATAAACCAGAAAGGGGACAATCGCAGCGATTGTCCCCTTTCTGATAGTTTATTTAAAAATAAACCTATTTTTCTAATTCTTTATAAACCATAGCACTAGCACCAACAATTGCTGCGTCGCCTGGTTTTAATTGCGAGGGCAATATTTTAACCTTGTCTTTGTACATCTGAAGCAAGTAGTGCTCCATACTGTCTTTAGTCGGCTTGAAAATATATTCGCCGGCAGCTGTTGGACCTCCAAAAAGGAAAATTGCTTCGGGGCTCAAATAATGGACTGTATCAGCCAAGCCCTGACCAAGCCATTTACCTGTCAATTCAAAAACCTCCAATGCAACTTTATCACCTTTTTCAGCTGCGTCGAATATTGCTTTTGAGTCCAGTTCTTTATATGACTTATCAGCAAGCAAACTATCGCAAGCATTATATTTAACAAGCAGCTCAAATGCCGTACGCTTCATCCCGGTAGCCGAACAATAGGCTTCAAGATGGCCGGGTGTACCGCAACCGCACATTCTTCCATCCGGAATTAACATCGTATGCCCACATTCGCCAGCAAATCCATCGGCACCATAAACTAAGTCTCCATTCACTACAATTCCGCTGCCAACTCCTGTTCCAAGCGTGTACATC
The DNA here is from genome assembly GCA_035353575.1 of Prolixibacteraceae bacterium. GTDB lineage: Bacteria > Bacteroidota > Bacteroidia > Bacteroidales > Prolixibacteraceae > Aquipluma. Next base: position 2,938 of record DAOPZV010000002.1, read on the forward strand.
ACGAAGTTTTTCATGCCTTTGGCACCTCCGTAAATCATTTCACCCATTGCAGCAGCATTGGCATCGTTGGTTAGGGCAAGAGCTTTCAACTCCGGAAATTTGGCTTTCAGCAATTTCACCAAAGGAACAACACCTTTGAAAGAAAGATTGGCGGCATATTCGATTGATCCTGTGTAATAGTTTGCACTAGGCGCACCAATACCAACCCCAAGAATCTCGATATCGGCATTAAGTAATTTCACTGAATGAATCAGTTCGTTTATCGCAGCTGCGAGGTCATCGACATAACGATCAATATCGCCGTGCGAAGGTGTACTGATGTTGCCTTTCACCATCACGTTTCCGAGATCGTCAACAACTCCAATTGCTGTGTTTGTGCCGCCAATATCGACGCCAATTGCTACTTTCTTCATTTTTGATTTTTTTTATTATCCGGATTATTTTACATCGTACCGTAAATACGGCAGTCCAATTTTATTTTGTATTAATTAACATCAACTCGTTTTGAAGAAACGAAAATAAGTTGTTTATCTTATTTTACTTCCTTTTAATGCAAAAAAAGTGATATAACCGAAACAAATTACCGGAACAAGCAACGCGCCTGTTAAACTAACAGAATCTGTAATCGCTCCCATAATTACGGGAACAACAGACCCTCCCACGATCATTGTATTAATAATTCCTGAAGCGATGGGCATTTCGGAAGGATTGAGATCACTGACGCCAAGTGAAAAAATACTTGGGAACATGATCGAATTGAAAAAGCCAACTGAAAGAAGACACCACATTCCAACCTGTGGTGGCAACAAAAATCCGCAAAGCACCAGCAACATATTGGTTGCTCCAAAAATTCCAAGCGAAACATTGGCAATCCCCTTTCCCAGCGCCATCAGGAAAAAGTTAACGAGAGCGATACCAAAGAAAATCAACCCATAAACTGGCTTCGATTCAAAAACAAATTGCCCGTCTTTCACGCCTGCCGAGAAGATAAACCAACCAACAACAAAAGCAAAAGCTAAAATGATAAGTGAATATTTGGTTTTAGCATTTCTGGATAGATCGCCTAGCAAAACTGAACCAAAAAAGCGACCAACCATATTTCCACCCCAATAAATAGCAGTAAGCTTTACAGCTTCGTCTTTAGCAATATCGAGTAAATTAGTCATATAACTACTTATTTGAGAAGCAGTTCCAACTTCAGCTCCCACATAGCAGAAAATACCAATCGCCCCAAGCCAAACCTGCGGCTTTTTCAACGCGGCCATCGAAGCAACGGTTTCATTGCCTTCAATCTCGGGCAGACGGATAAACAAAATACCAATTGCAATTAAAACTACAATTGACCCAATTACCACAAATGGCATTTTCACAAAATTGGCAGCTTCCTGCGCCGAAGCACCGTTTTTGAGAGCAAGAACAGCGGGCGCTAAAACCAGAATTCCAGCGATATATGGTGCAATAGTTGTTGCAACTCCATTCATTGCCTGAGTCAAATTAAGTCGGGCCGGTGCCGCTTCCTGCGGACCAAGAGCCACAACATAGGGATTAGCAGCTGTTTGGAGAAAAACCACCCCGGTGGCCATCACAAAAATTGCAGTGAGAAAAAGAGGATAAGAAAGTACAGATACTGCCGGAAAAAACATGTAGCTTCCAGTTGCAACAAGAATTAATCCGGCAACTACGCCGTTTTTATACCCAATTTTCTTGATGATCATTCCACAAAGAAAACTGAAACAGAAATATGCAAAGAAGAATACCCCATTTACCAATTGTGCGAAGAAATTTTCCCATCCGGGGTAAAGCTCTTTCAGGTTAAACGCTAATTGCACCTGATCTTTCATTGCAATATTGAAGTTGGTTATAAAACCAAAGACGAAGAAGATGGATGCCATAAACGACATACCAATCATAAGTTTAGCATTGGTCTGGTTAGTCATAAGTTGTTAGTTTTTAGTAATTCAGAGACTACCAAAAATAAGAATTAACTCATTCGATTTATTCTACAGAAGATTCACCAGGAAAATCATCATCCAGCACAACCAATGTCAATAATCTAACTATCAGAAACTTACAATACTTGTCAGGTTTTTATCCATAAAAAAAGGGACATTTGTCCATAAAAATGAACAAATGTCCCTCTAAATATTTGAGAATGTGGTGAGTCTATTTCCGACTAACCTTTACTTTTTTAGTCGGATCAAGATTTTCGTTTCTAAAATCAGTTACCTGAATCACATTTTCGGCAATTTCGGCAAATGCCGCACCTGTAATCGAATATTCGTCAACAGCAACCGGAACCCCCGAATCACCGCCTTCGCGAATGCTTTGTACAATCGGAATTTGACCCAGTAATGGCAAACCGAGCTGCTCGGCCAATTTTACGCCACCTTCCTTTCCAAAAATGTAGTATTTATTTTGGGGCAATTCGGCAGGAGTGAACCAAGCCATATTTTCGATCAAACCAAGCACCGGAACATCAACTCCTTTACCTTTGAACATGTTCACACCACGGATGACATCGGCCAAAGCCACATCCTGCGGAGTTGTAACAATTATGGCACCTGTTACCGGAACGGTTTGCACCAAGGTAAGATGAATGTCGCTGGTTCCTGGAGGAAGGTCGAACAGCAGATAGTCGAGCGTTCCCCAGTTGCCATCGTTGATCAACTGTTTCAAAGCATTTGAAGCCATCGGGCCGCGCCAAACCACAGCATCTTCGGTATTTACAAAGAAGCCAACCGACAAAAAGCTAACTCCGTATTTGCTGATGGGCTGAATACGTTCTTTCCCGTCAGCACGAACACCCGACGGTCTGATACCTTCGGCACCAAACATTTTGGGGATTGACGGGCCAAAAATATCGGCGTCGATCAAACCAACTTTAGCGCCGGTTTTGGCCAGTGCAACAGCCAGGTTCACCGAGACAGTTGACTTCCCTACTCCACCTTTTCCTGAAGCTATGGCAATCAGGTTCTTCACTCCCGGCAAAACAGGGCGTTCCATTTGGTGAACAGCTTTCGCACTGATGTTTCCTTTGATTTCAACGTCAGAACCAAGCTGAGAAATAATGGCCTCTTCACAAGCAGCAATTACTGCAGCTTTGTTCGGATCATCGGAGCGCTGAAACACCAGCGAAAACGTGATTTTCTTTCCGGCGATGCGGATTTCCTGAGCCATGTCGAGCGACACAACATCTTCGTTGCTTCCGGGGTATTTTACCGTCCGTAAAGCATCCGTAATATTTTTGGGTACAATTAATTTGCGTGGAATGTCTGTCATTGTATTTACTATTTACGATTTGACTATTTACTATTTTAAAAGTGCGAAGTGCCTAAAGTTGAGCCTCTTTAAAACAATCTATCCGAGGTCAAGTTCAATCATTGGGTCCCAGAAGTGTTTTTCAAAATCAACGATCTGATCGTCAACAACCTGAATGCCTTCTGCTTCGAGTAGTTCCTGCATAGCCGATTGTGTTCCAAAATGATGCTTACCAGTTAGCAACCCGCTCCGGTTAACCACTCTGTGGGCCGGAACATAAGGACTTTGCGTACCGGCGTTGTTCATCGCCCATCCCACCATGCGCGACGACTGCTTTGTTCCGAGGTACGCAGCAATGGCACCATAGCTGGTCACTCTGCCTGGCGGGATCAAGCGGGTTACTTCATAAACCTTATCGTAGAAATCGTTCTTCATTTAATGAACTTTTACTGAAAAACTTACTTCAATCATTCTACTCCTTCGCACTTCGGCCAAAGCTGCGGTACGGATCTTTCTCAATTTCAACATCCGGCTCGCGCAACCCGTCGGCACGACTGAGCCTGAACGACAGGTATTTGATCGACAAACCGCGGTCGAGCCACTGTTTTTCATAGAACGTCTGGATAGAAAGCAACTCATCCAGAATTTCGGAATGATACAAATCATCGGTTTTGCGGATGACATCAAACCTATTTTCAGCGACCATCGCCTCGGTGTACAGGTACATGAAATTGCTGTCGGTCTTCAGGTGGATAATGCCGTTTGGAACCATTATCTGGCGATAGTTGGCAATAAAATTGGTTGCTGTCAGCCGTTTCCGCGCTTTTTTCATCTGTGGATCGGGAAATGTAAGCCAGATTTCGGACACTTCGCCTTCTCCAAAAAACAAGCGGATATTTTCGATGTTCGTACGCAGGAAGCCAACATTTTTCATGCCCGCTTCTTTGGCCTGCGTAGCGCCTTTCCACATACGCGAGCCTTTTATGTCGATTCCGATAAAATTACATTCAGGAAAATGCTGGGCCAACTTCACGGTATATTCGCCTTTTCCGCAGCCTAATTCTAGTATTACCGGATTGTCGTTCCCAAAGAATTCCCTGCTCCACTTCCCTTTGTAGTCAAATTCCTTTTCCTGAAGCTGACTAAACGATACCTGAACGACATGTTCGTATGTTGCCATATCGGCAAACTTGGATAATTTATTCTTTCCCACCCTCAGACAATGATAAATTATGAATAATTAATTATGAATGAATTGGCCCGGCTCTCCTTTTTACTTTTGCCTTGGACTAATAAGCTGTTTCAACTCTGAAGCCTACATCCCGAATGCCTTGCAAAACATTGTCGCGCATTCCCTGCTTGATCATAAATTTGTAGTCGCCCTGTCGCGGGAAATACACCTTGTTTTTGTATGGAATCTGGTTGTCGTGCAACCCTCCAATTCCCTTGCCGCGCCATTTTCCCGAAGGATCGGCCAGCGTAAATTCAACTGTATCGACGTGATTGGTTCCATCGGGCGAAACAATGCTTAAAAAGAGGTAAATATTGCTGTACGGATAATTGCCTTTGTTGCGAATATTCACAAACAAGTTGTGGTTCTTCATCGTGTCGGTTAAGTGCACATTGAAAGCAACTACCGAATCCTTATTCCAGCCTTTATCGTCGATTTTCTTATACGCCTCAAAGACCTTTCGGCGGTCGCACGAATATAGGCCAGCAACTATAACGAGAATAAACAAATAACTAAAAAATTGCTTCATGATTTTGGTTTGAATTTCCTTCGACGTTTGTTGTTCCGGTTGCCGCCTTCTGAATGGCGCGGAGCATCAAAACGTGTTATTGAATCGTTGGCCGAACCTGCCTCAAAACTTAGCTTTTCAACTTTCGGCCTCGCTTCTTTTTCCTGAATAATACGGTCAACTTTATGACCTTGCTGATTGGCTCGAATAATTTCTTTTACGCGGCTGACCGGCACTGCAACGAGGTTTTCAATTTTTTGCCCAGTTTTCGAATACCAGTAAACCTGCTTGAAAATGTCAGCTTTCAGGTATTGATATGTTCCGCCTTCTGTTTCTAAATTAACGTTTGCGGGTGGAAAATCTTTCTGTGCATCAATATAAGCATCAACCTCAAAGTTCAGGCAGCACTTGAGTTTGCTGCATTGCCCGGCCAGTTTCTGCGGATTAAGCGAAATATCCTGGTAACGGGCAGACACCGTATTAACCGAAACAAAATTAGTAATCCACGATGCGCAGCAAAGCTCCCGGCCACAAGGACCAATTCCGCCAATGCGGCCTGCTTCCTGCCTCGCGCCAATCTGCTTCATTTCGATACGAATCTTGAAGGTGTCGGCAAGTACTTTTATCAATTGTCTGAAATCCACCCGGTCGTCGGCGATATAATAAAAAATGGCTTTGGTTTTGTCGCCCTGGTATTCCACATCGCCAATTTTCATATTCAACCGGAGCTCATTGGCAATTTCGCGTGACCGAATCATCGTTTGATGTTCCAGCGCAATGGCCTCTTTCCATTTATCAATGTCGGCTGGCTTCGCTTTCCGGTATATTTTTCTTACATCTCCATTCACCAGGGTAACCTTGTACTTTTTCATTTGCTCGTAAACAAGATCGCCAGTCATGGTAACAATGCCTATATCGTGTCCGGGGTTGGCCTCAACCGCAACAATATCGCCCCGATCAAGTTTCAGGTTTGCTGAATTTCGAAAAAAATCTTTGCGCGTATTTTTAAACCTGACTTCCACCAGGTCCGTTGGATTCGCTATGTTGATGACATCGTTGAGCCAATCGTAAACATGAAGCTTGGAGCAGGTTCCTCCCCGCTTGCCGCAGTATCCCCGATCGACTAAATTGAAATCATCCATTGACAAGGCAAAAGTTAAAAGTACAAAGTCAAGAGTATATTTATCAGCCTGAAATAAATCTGAGTACTGATTCCGAAGCAAAAATAATTATAAAAACTGAAAACGGTGGTTGTCAGCGATTTTTATGTTTCTGAAAACTGAAACTGATCAACAAAAACTATTTCCTGATCAGTTTGGTGATTTTAAACGCAACATCAGTAAAAACGATTTTCGGATTCCCGTTCATTCCAATGTGTGCAAAAGCCGTTTCGAAAACCTCGGTCAGCTCCAAAATATTTCGTTCATTAATAAATGGAGAGAATCGCTTCGAAAATTCCTCTTCTGAATTATTCATGAAGGTCAGACCCGAATTTTTTAAGTTATAAACAAAGTTCTCGCGCAGCAAATCGAGAAAATAGATCAGCAGGCTTTTCTGTTTTTCGCGACCAATGACAGCCACCTGTTCTGCCCATTTAAACAGGTCAAGAAATTTGCGTCCATACGAAAAGCGCATCAATTCCTTAAATCTTTCGAGATTGAATATTGTTTGTTCGTCTGGCTGAAGCAGTTCAAGCGCTTTATTAAAGTTCCCTTTTGAAAGGTGAACCACGTTCCGGATATCGTGACCAACAGCCTCGGGCATAGCGCTTAATGCAGCCTGAACCGAATCAGGATCAATCGGCGGAACGGTAATCATCTGACAACGCGAACGGATAGTGCTTATAATGTCTTCTTCGTTATCGGTAATGAGAACAAACAAGGTTTTTGCCGGAGGTTCTTCGATCATCTTCAGCAGCTTATTGGCGCAAGCCACATGCATTTTCTCTGGAAGCCAGATAATCATCACTTTGTACTCCGATTCGTACGACTTCAGGTTCAGTTTCCGGATGATTTCTTCGCTTTGATGGGAGTAGATCAAACCCTGCGCATTTTCAACACCAATCTGGCCAAACCACTGGTCGATATTGAAATACGGATTTTTGCCAATCATCATCCGCCAGTCGTCCAGAAAATTATCAGAAACCGGTTCTTTAAATTTTGGAGTTTTCACCACCGGAAAAACAAAATGCAAATCAGGATGAATCAGCTTTTTGAACTTTTTGCACGACGGGCATTCTCCACAAGAATCATTAGCCTGCCGGTTTGTACACGCTATATATTGCGCATAAGCAAGAGCCAGTGCAAGCTTTCCGCTTCCGGCAGGACCTGCAAACAATTGCGCATGACTTACCCTTTGCTCATTTACCGACTGGATAAGCCGCTGCTTTATAGAATTTTGGCCAATAACGTCTCTAAAAAACATACAGATTGGATTGGAAAATCAAAAATAGCAAATCAGAGTCACTACGAAAGCGGTTTTCCGAAAAAAGCAGGAAAGAGCCAAACTAAAAAATTGACAATTTACCATTTACCAATGCCGCAACAAATTCCTGCAATACAGAAATTCACTTCTTCGGAAAGGTTAGGACTTCCGACTATTCTTTTTCGTAATTCACCGTCCAATTAGCATCATACAGAAAATCGTTGTACGGGAAGCGGGTAATGTGAATTTTCTTCACTTCCTCGTAAAGCGTGCGCTTCAGTTCCTCAATGTTTTGCTTTTTTAGCGCAGACACAAACAAGGAAGGCGTGTTGTTTTTCGACATCCAGCTACTCTCCCACTCTTCAAGCGATATATTTGCTTTGGTGCGCGGACTCAGGTCGTCGTCGTGCTTCTCGACATACGAAAATGCGTCGATCTTGTTGAAAACGTATATCGTTGGCTTCTCTCCGGCATTGATTTCATTCAGAGTTCGCTGAACTACTTCTATTTGCTCTTCAAATCCAGGATGCGAAATATCTACAACGTGCATCAAAATATCGGCTTCGCGCACTTCATCAAGCGTCGATTTGAACGACTCCACCAATCCGTGAGGTAATTTACGGATAAACCCAACCGTGTCGGCCAGCAAGAATGGCAAATTGCCAACCACCATTTTTCGAACAGTAGTATCAAGGGTTGCAAAAAGCTTGTTCTCTGCAAAAACTTCCGATTTGGCCAGCAGGTTCATCATGGTCGATTTACCCACGTTGGTGTAGCCAACCAAAGCCACCCGAACCAACTTGCCACGGTTTTTGCGCTGTGTAGCTTTCTGCTTGTCGATTTTGATGAGCTGTTCCTTCAAACGGGCAATTTTATCCAGAATAATACGACGGTCGGTTTCAATCTGCGACTCACCCGGGCCACGCATCCCGATACCCCCGCGCTGACGTTCGAGGTGGGTCCACATTCGGGTCAAGCGGGGCAACAAATACTGGTATTGCGCCAGTTCAACCTGCGTTTTGGCATGTGCAGTCTGTGCTCGCTTAGCGAAAATATCGAGAATCAGGAAAGTACGGTCGAGCACTTTCACTTCCAGCGCCTTTTCGAGATTACGAAGCTGGGTTGGGCTCAAATCGTCGTCGAAAATTACCGCTCCAATCTCGTTCGCTTTCACGTATTCAGCAATTTCCTGAAGTTTACCGGTACCAACAAATGTGGCAGAATTTGCAATATCGAGTCGCTGCAGAAAATGCTTCTTTACCTGCGCACCGGCGGTGTCGGCTAAAAATTCGAGTTCATCCAAATATTCTTTTGCCTGATCTTCGTTCTGGTCTTGCGTTATTAAACCAACTAAAACAGCAGTTTCTATAAATGGTGTTGTTTCAATCATATCTCCGTTTCTGTAGTCTGAATCTCTGAAATAAAAACCTGATTCAGAAAATCTTTTGATTAATATTTTGTCCGAGGCGGCAAAGATACAAGAAACTTACATTCAAATTTTTAATTTCGGGACATCATTTTAATCCTCAACGCTACACTATGAGTAATCAGCGAAATTTAGTCCGAACACTCGGCTTAGGCTATGTCATCGTTTTTGTTATTGCAAACATCATCGGATCAGGCGTATATAAAAAAATTGCGCCGATGGCCGCCGAGCTTCATTCGTCGGTTTGGATACTTGCAGCATGGATTGTGGGTGGAATCATCACCCTTTTCGGCGCGTTGAGTAACGCCGAGGTTGCCGGGCTTTTGGCCGATACCGGCGGCGATTTTGTCTATTTCAAGAAGATTTATAACCGCTTTTTCGCTTTTTTGTATGGCTGGTCGCTTTTCACGGTTATTCAAACAGCCACCATTTCGTCACTGGCGTATGTGTTTGCCCAATCGCTCAACAGCATAATTCCGCTTCCTCAACTGTTCACATCGCTGCACGATTTTTCGATCGCCGGGGTATTCTTTCCGTTTCAGGATTTTAGTGTAAAACTGGTGGCCATTTCCCTTATATTGCTTTTAACTTTCCTGAATATCTCCGGACTAAAAAGTGGTGCAGGAGCCAGCCGCGCCATTCTATGGACCGTTTTTGCCGGGTTATTTATAATCGTAGTTTTCGGCTTATCTCATGTTTCAAAAACTCCTGAAAACTTCCTGAACGTGGGCGACCTGACCAACGGAACGGTAACTTTCTCGTCGTTTTTCACGGCCATGCTGGCGGCATTCTGGGCTTACCAGGGCTGGGTTTCGGTAGGCTACATCGGTGGCGAGGTGAAAAACCCAAAGAGCAACATTCCGAAGGGAATTATGATTGGAACTCTGGTGGTTATTGCCGTTTATTTGCTTGTAAATATCACCTATATGGCTTTGCTTTCGATACCGCAACTGGAGCAGGTTTACGCAGCCGGAAACCAGATTGCCGCTGTTGAAGCCATTCGCAGCTTTTGGGGAACAGGCGGTGTTTTGTTTATTTCGTTGCTGATTTCGCTGACCACGCTGGGTTGCACCAACGCCAGCATTTTAACCGGCGCGCGTCCTTACTATGCAATGGCACGCGAAGGACTTTTCTTCAAAAAAATCGGCGAATTAAACAAATCAAACGTTCCGGGAAGTTCGCTTTTGTGGCAGGGAATCTGGGCTTCGGTGCTGGTTTTGTCGGGCACGTTCGACCAGCTGACCGACATGATCATTTTTGCGGTATTCATTTTCTACGGCGCAACTTCGGTTGGTGTATTCATACTCCGCAAAAAAATGCCCGACGCACACCGTCCCTACAAAGTTTGGGGCTATCCGTTCATTCCGGCGTTTTACATTTTATTCTGCGTCGTACTCTTTTTCAATACGATAATTGCCCGTCCGCGCGAAGCTGCCATCGGTTCGGTACTGATATTGCTCGGTATTCCGGTGTTTCTGTACTTACAAAAGAAATATCCCCAAACAGAGATTGATTGAATGCTGTAAAAACTGCTAAAAAAAACTGTAGTTGGACTAAATTTTAGCTCTGTTTTTGTAACTTAGTTCTAAAAATCAGGTATTCATAACAAACTAAAAACCTTAAACAGAAACTACAATGAAAAGACTAGTTGGTGTTTTATTAGTCGTATTTTTTTCGTTATCACTTCAAGGATACGCACAGTGTAAAGTACAATCGAGCAAAGGAGCCAATGGAGTAGCATTCAAGTATTTATCTGCCGAATTTGTTGGTGCAGGCACTGGTTGCGAATTGGGAGTTTCGTATTCATCCAACGGACCGAACTTCTTTTTCAATACTCATGTAAAATATGCAAAAAAACCGGTGAAATCGGAAGGAACTTTAATGGTTGCCTTGAAAAATAACCAATCGTTGGCGCTAAAAATGTCGAGTTCTCAAATTAATGCTCAAACCGTTATGAGCGTTTATGCCCTAACAGCTTCTGACCTGGATAAACTCGAAAAAACAGCTATCGATAAAATTGTATTTCAGGAAGCCGGAGGCAAAAACCAAAGTGTTACTCTAATTAAAAACAACGACGTTGCACAAAGGCAGATTAAATGCCTGAAAGAACCGGAAAAGAAATAAGCAATAAATTTTGTACCGTAGTTTAAAAAAATCAGCCCTGAAATGACTTTCATTTCAGGGCTGATTGCTTTTCTCATTATTTCAAATTATTCCATACTTTTTACGCCTTTTACGCTCTTGGCTTCGGTTTGGTGCAAATCGAAAATTACAATCTCGTTCTTACCTTTTTTCAGGAACGGAGCCGGACAATACAATTGTTTCTGCGGACCAATATTCCAATAGCGACCCAAGTTGTGGCCATTCACCCAAACTACGCCTTTCTCCCATTGACCAAGGTCGAGATAAGTATCACCAGTGTTGGCAAGTTCGAATTCACCTTTAAAGAAAACACCAGGGCGACTTGCTTCCGAAGAAGTAAATTTCAGGTTTTGGATGTACTGATCGTCGAACGGAAGCGGGTAAATCTGCCAGTCCATTAAAGTCATTCCATTGAGCGAAACCCGTTCGGTAATTCCCTTACGGTCAATCATATATTCGGCAAAATTAATCCGGCCCATTCCTTCAACCAGAATATCGAGTTGCGGGTTTGCCGATGCCGATTCGGGTAATTCAATAACGTTCTCAGCCTTAGTACGGTCAAGCTTACCAATGTATTTGCCATCAACAAAAACGGTGGCATAGTCGTGCAGTTCGGTAACACGAAGTTTCCCTTTTTTGTGGCCAATCAGCTTGGTTCGATAAAGGATAAAACCACCTTTCTGCCCAAACATTTCCATGGGTTTTGGCTGCGGAGATTGGATTGCTACCGGTAAATTATCCCAAACCGAAGCAGTAGCCGTAAGTTTTATCTCCGGAATTTCAATAACCGGAATTGCTGCCGGAACGGCTGGTAATTTCTGCTTTGCCGGAAGATATTTCGCCAGCAAACCACGCAAAGCCATGTATTTAGGCGTGGCCTGTCCCATTTCGTTAATCGGTGCATCATAATCGTAACTGGTTACATCGGGCTGATATTGTGTTGGGCTAAAAGCATTTGCACCAGCCCACCAGCCAAAATTTGTACCTCCGTGAATCACATAAAAGTTGAATGATTTTTTGTTGTCCATCAGCCATTTAACGTCTTTCAAAAGGTCTGTAGTGTCAGGTCTCTGCCATTTTTCGCCCCAATGCGTAAGCCATCCGGGATACAATTCACTACAAAATGACGGAACATTGGGATTAACTTTGGTAGCCTGGGCAAAATCGCCTTCGCTGGCACCAGGATCGAGGCCAATGGCGGCATCGGGCAACGAACCGGCTTCGAGCATATAGGGAGTAGCACCATCGGCAGTATAAAAAGGCACTTCAATACCATTCTGCTTCCATTGCTCCTGAACCCATTTTATATAAGTGCGGTCGTTACCATAGCTTCCGTATTCATTTTCAACCTGAACCATCACAATGGGGCCGCCTTTGGTAACCTGAAGGTCTTTCACCTGCAAAGCTAAAGTTTTGATATATCGGCTTACAGCTTCGGTGTAACGTGGATCCATGCAACGAACCTTAATATCAGGAATACGAAGCAAATAGGAAGGCAGCCCGCCGAATTCCCATTCAGCACAAACATATGGGCCAGGGCGCAACATCAGGAACATTCCTTCTTCCTGAACTATTTTAATAAACTGGGCAATGTTGTGATTACCGGTTTGAAAATCGAAAACGCCGGGTTCCGATTCGTGGTAATTCCAGAATATGTACGCCGCAATGGTATTGCAGCCCATCGCCTTGGCCATTTGAATTCGGTGACGCCAGTATTC
>DAOPZV010000002.1:15744-49896 GCA_035353575.1 Prolixibacteraceae bacterium
CCTTCAATTTTGATCGTGATTAATTCTGAATTTCCGGTTCGTTTAACTTCCAGGTCGAAGTATTTACTGAAAGCATGTATATTTCTTAGGTTCATGTAATTCCATCCAGAGGGTAGCCAGGGTGTAATTTTGAATTTATTGAACCCTATTGGCGTAAAACCAAACAACCCTTCGGTAACTGTTCGGCAATACAATCCGCTTTCGGCTGAAAGGTGTCGCTGGTTGCCTTCGGGCCATGCCTCAACCGGGTATGGAACATGATTGCCCAGCAACCGACGCGAGGAGTAGTAATTGAAATAAGGCATAACCTTATCGGTTGCACCGCCCACAAACAATCCGCGAAAAGCATACAATGTTGAACGATCCCAGAATGTTGTGCTGCCCGATTCGGTCAAAATTCCGTTTTCAGTCCAAAGCAGCGGCGAAAACAGCGCCTTAATTGTTTCGTCTTTGCGGTCGAAGATTCCCATGGTAAGCGGTACGCAAATCCACGCCCGCAACTTATCGTTTCCGTCGAAATAGCGGTAGGTGTTGAACCCCTGAACGGTGGCGCCAAAATAGTTGTCCATGTCTTTTTTCAGTTTGGCAGCACGTTCCAGATAGATTTTGGCCGTGTCCGATTTGCCTAATTCTGTTGCCAGGTTGGCCGAACTGATTAAGGCACCATAAGCCAGCGAGTTTGTCGATAAGTTGTATTTTCCGGCAGGGAACCGGCCTTCCAACTCGTCGGAATCGGAGCCAATGATGCCATTCGGGGCTTTTTTACGTTCAAGGTATTCGAGGCACCAGCGAACCAACGGCCATAATTCGCGTGCAACTTCTTCGTTTCCGTAGGTCAGCGAAAAACGCGATGCCCCATAAGCAATCATTGCTTGATCTCCCCGGTCACCCGCACCATTCCAAATATCAACACCTTCAGCAATAATAGAGCTCGGAATCGGTTTGTATTCCGGGTTCATGAAGCGGGCAAAATGCCGGTAGCTGTTTATAGCAGATTCGTTTCCTTCAAGATTTCCCAAATAAGGGAAAAACGGGTTGACATATTCAGCCTGATCGTTGGCCCAGATTGCGGCGTAGTATGCGCTGCCGCCGGGCCCGTGCATCAACCCGCCTTTGGTATCGTAAATACTTTCGGTGGCTCGTATTTTTGCAAAGGCAAATTCGTCGTTAATCGTGTCGTTTGGCGTTTCCAATACCAAATTACTGAAAACTTCATGCACAAACTTCTCGCGTTTCAGTAGTTCGTAGGCTGACGAATACTGATACTTTTCTTCACCGGGTTTTCGCCCTGTATAAACCATCGCGAAAGAAAGTTTTCCTGACGGTTCAAGCACAAATTTTCCGGTTTTCGAACAACTGGCTTCAATCGTATATTCGCCGTAAACGCCTCTGCTGGCTTCGGTTTTCAGTACAACCGGAGCGAAATTAAGAGCAACATTACACGCTTTTTCTGACGTATTCACCAGCTCAAATTGCTCGATAAAAGCGGCTTTATTTACCGACGGGAAAAGCTTGCGGGTAATTAGCAAGGGCGTATTGGTTTTGCTCCGAATGGTAATCAAACCTTTGTGCCGAAATTCTTCCGGATACTCTTTGACTGTATCGCCATTAGTCAGAATAACCGGCTGCTGCATTTCGTCAAAGTTCCGGATTAAACTGGCATGTGTATTATTGGGATTGGTGCGCAACATCGGGAAAACCAGCTTTTTTTTCAGTGAAAGCAAGCCTTTTTCATCGACACCGTATGTAATAATCGACGAGATTTGGAGTCCGCTCATCTCAATATGGTCGGTATGTGCCTGCCCCTTTTGCACCTGCCATGCAATGCTTTTATCTTGTGAGATGGTCCAGGTGAGTTTTGAGGATTGGGCGAAAGAGGTAAAAGGTACTAAGGCCGTAAAAATCAGAAATAAGGACTTCAACCTTAAGTAATTCACTTTTTCTTTGATCGGATGGAACTCTGGCGCCAATAAATTCATTGGCATTTGAGCGTTGTGCAAACATGCTCGTTTCATAGTGGTTTTAGGTTTTGGATGAATTGTCCTCGTAATCGAAATCGGGATGAGAACAATTCTGTTTTCCCAAAACTAACAAATTCGCATATACAGAACGCCCATCGCATCGGATAAATCTTTACGAACCCATGTTCCCCAAAAAAGTTAAGCGATAAAAACCAGACTGTATGAATCTTGTTTTTATCGCTTTAGTTTACCGGAAATAACGATTTACAATTATCACCAGATCCTCGAATATTCCCGGTTTATTGAATCTTCAGCACATTGGACTTCACATTCATCCCTTCAAGTACTAACTGTACTTTTGTTTCGGCTTTGTTTTTAGCTACTTCAATTTGCACCGTTTTTGTTTCATTCGGAAGAAGCGAAAAATAGTTGTCGCTGTAGAATGCCGGTGAAATCAATGAACCATTCTGATCGACCAGTTTCAGCCGGTTGAAGAAAGCCAGCGTATTGCTCTTGTTGCTTAGCAGAACCGAATAAACTGTTTGTCCGTTTTTGGTTTCTGTTTTTACCTGACAGTTTAACTGTGTCGCCGGAAGATTTTGAAGTGTTTGAAACCCGCCGTGTAGTGGTCCGCCAACTGTCCACGGACCTTTGTATTGATCGGTTGAGCGCCAGTAAAAGGTGTCTGAAATCAGGTTGCCTTCCTTGTCGTAAAGCTCAAGCTTGATGAAATGTACGGGGCTTAATTTGTCCGCCGGAATATCAATTTTTAGTACATCGTTGGCAACGGCATCCTGGTCGAGGTTGAGGTGGACTTCTTTCTCAACAATGGTTTTCATGTCCATGTTTATCAGTCGGAAATTCACACTTAACCCCTCAAATCCGCGGTAAAGCTCGTTGTAAACACTTACCGTATTTTTCATGAAATCGAATTGGGCATGCAATGGCTCAAGCGCATCCTGGGTGAAGTACAGAGCGGCTGTTGGTTCGAGGTACCAGTCCCACATACGCGAACAAACCTGTGGCACCGGG
Organism: Prolixibacteraceae bacterium; assembly: GCA_035353575.1. GTDB lineage: Bacteria > Bacteroidota > Bacteroidia > Bacteroidales > Prolixibacteraceae > Aquipluma. The sequence continues at coordinate 18,738 of DAOPZV010000002.1, forward strand.
CTATTGTGGTACCAGAATAAAACGCCCGATGCAAAGCGGTCGCCAAATTCATATTTGTTGTAGTTCCAGTTTTCCCATAAGCTGCGGTAAGCAACGGCACCAACCAATTGTCCTTTTTCGGCATAATCGTCAATGGTGTTTGGCGTTCCATATTGTTCTACTGCTGTTTGGTATTTGGTGGTCATGTTGTGAAACCCGTTTCCGTCGAGGTAGTTCCAGGTGGAGGCGTTGATTGGCCAAAGATCTTTTGCGGGCATCATTCGGCGCAACGATTCGATAACCGGCAAACAAGCGGTTCCGTATTCCGGGCAAAAACCGTCGATGCGGCTTCCTCGGTTCGAGGCCGAATTGTCGTAGTATTGCATCGGGTTTTCGTATTTGTACGGGCTTCCGTCGTGTACCCCGCAGCATTCCGACTGAAACTGGTACCCACGGGTTCCGTCTAATTTGTCGAGAATCGGCTTGATGTCGAGAATATTGTCCTGCTCGTTCGACGAAACGTAGTACGCCAAACTTGGATGGTTACGGATGCGCTCGATGGTTGACCTCACATTGCTGAAATACAAGGCCGAGTCGGCAGGAGGATTGGTATCGCCAGTCATCCAGAACTCGTGCCACACGAGGAATCCCATCTCGTCGCATAAATCGAAGAAATAATCCGATTCGCTGATGCCTCCGCCCCATAAGCGGAGCATATTTATCCCGGCTTGTTTGGTATAACGCAACTGCGCGTAAGTTCGTTCTTGAGAGGTGCGGAGCATGGCTTCGGGTATCCAGTTCGAACCACGAATGAACAAACGTTTACCGTTCACATAAAAAATTCGCGATTGATCAGGAGTGTTGCGGTCGGAACGAATGTCGCGAATACCAAAGCGTTTGGAAACAACGTCAGAAACCTGACCGTCGGCTTTTGCAGTGATATTAACCGTGTAAAGGTGTTGTTCGCCCTTGTTTATTGGCCACCAAAGTTTCGGGTTGTCGATGATCAGCTGGCTGTATTCCTCCGGAGTCAGTTCGAGTTTGTGCTTTTCGCCAGCTTGCAAATTCAGTTTTTTGTGAATGCTGATGGCTGTGTTTTCAACTTCGGCGATCAGTTCAACCGCTTTTGTTTGCGAACTGGTATTGCTTACTTCTACGGAAATCGTTTCGCGGGCAGGTGTTAACTGCGGAATTGGCAAGCTTGATTTTACAAACGGATGCTGAAGTGTAACAGCTCCGGTTGCAAATACGGTTACATCGCGCCAAATGCCGGTGTTGCGGTCACGGATTCCGTCGTGGAAGGTGAAATCCCAACCGGCAGTCATCAGCATGGTAATGTTTTTGCCAATCTGGCCATCACCACCATTTTTGTTCTCGTTAACAGCGGTATTTTCTTTATTCCTGCTTTGCATTGTTCCTGGGAATTCAACAGGTTCAACCGAAACGGCCAGGCAGTTTTTGTCGTTTAGCTTAACCAACTCGGTGATGTCGAATGTTTTTTGCAGGAACATTCCTTTGATGTTTCCCAATTTTTGACCATTCAGCCAGATGTCAGCCAGGTAGTTAATTCCGTCGAATTGTATCCACACTTTCTTTCCTTTAAAATCTTTCGGAACATTAAATGTGGTGCGGTACCAGAAATGGTAAAACTCACGACCGGCATCGGCAATGTCAGGTATCAGTTTGTTCACCCGCATGTTGTTTTGTCCGAAGTAAGGTTCGGGGAATTCGCCATTGGCTACCAGACTGTTCAGTGCGGTGCCGGGAACGATGGCCTGCTTCCATTCAGCTGTGTTGTAGCTGGCTTTCGAAATGTCTTCTCCTGCTGACTTCAGTTCATTCGCCCGTTTCATTTGCCACTGAAAACCGGCTCCACTTTCGGGATGAGAACTGAGGATCAGGGCCGACTGTTTCCCCTTTTTCGGGGAGGCTTGAAGGCTGTTCGTCTTTGCTGATAGGCTGAATGCCAGAATCAGAAGGACAATCTTAGTGTTGTATTTTATATTGAAATGCATGATGTTGGTTTATTGGTATCGATACTTGGTTCCCTTTTTCATTATTGTATTTTTGACGGGTCGCAGATGGCAACACCAACTTTCGAGTCGGCACAACCGTAGTAGAGGAACCATTTCTGTTTGAAATAAACCAATCCTTCGATGAATACGGTTCCATCAACATATTGACCACTTTTTTCAAAGTCGGCTGACGGCACAAAGAATGGTTTGTCGAGTCGGGCAACAACTTTGTACGGATCTTTTTTGTCAAACAAAACCTGTCCGGCGCAGTATGCTCCCGCGGTGTAATGCGTGTCGCGGTTATTTCCCTTGCTGTTTTTGCCGTTATAGAGCAGTAAAATTCCTTTTTTAGTCAGGATGGCAGGAGGCCCGCATTCGGTGAGGGCGCTGTCGAAGTAGCCATTGCGGGGTGCGATCAAAGTTTTCAGTTCTCCTTTTTCGTTCAAAACCGGGCTCCAGTTGATAAGGTCGGTTGAGGTGGCCGCATAAACTCCGTGCTCGCCCCAGTACATCATGTAGCTTCCGTTTATTTTGGTGATGACTAATTTGTCGTTTTTAACCTTCGTTACGATTGACGCTGACTTGGAGGCGATGTCGGCAAAACGTCCGTTGTAAGCTTTCGCAAATGCGGGGCCGTGTTTTTCCCAGGTAACCAGGTCTTTCGAGGTGGCAATTGACAAGCGTGGCACTTTCCGGTTCCACGATGTGTAAGCCATGACGTAAGTTCCGTCTTCAGCCTCGGCCACGCGTGGGTCTTCGCAACCTCCCGACCAGTCAAATTCTTTCATGTTATCTTCACCGGGAAATAAAACTGGTTTTTCGTGTTTTTTCATCACGATGCCGTCGGTACTTTCTGCCAGGCCAATGCGTGATGTCCGTTTCCCGATTCCTGTTGCCGAGTTGTCTTCGGCCCGGTAGAGTACAAAAATCTTATTGCCTTTTACAATGGCTGCCGGGTTAAAGGTGTCGCTTTCTTCCCATTTGACATTTTCTTTTCGCATGGGACAGAAAAACTCACTTTCCGGATTAGGCGATAAAATTGGTCCAGCATTTTGTGGCCTAACAAACTCGGTCAGTCCCCAGCTTTCGGTATTTTTTGTTGTTTTGCATGATGCCAACATGACTAGTATCACAGCCATGATGCCATAAAAAAATTCTGATGTTTGTATTTTTCTGAAAGTATTCATGGAAATTGAAAAAGAAAGGGTTGTTCAGGAAATGAGTTATTTCCCGAACAGCCCTAGTGTATTTACTGTAGCACTATTTCAACGGTCTTGCTGTAATTGATCACTCCGTTTGTTTTTGCACCCATGCGGAAATAAACTTTATTCCCGTTATTGGTAATCTTGTACAAATTTGATTTGAAAACGGAACTGTTTTCCAGATTAAATCCCATTGTTCCGGTAACGTTTGCCGATGTCAGCTTTTCTGCATAATTACTTCCACTGTTGTCGATGCCAGGAGCAAAGTTCCAGTATCCGTAAACTTCAGTTGTTTTGAACTCGGGGCTGCTTGGCGTTACTTTATAAGTTACAGTAACCGATTTGCCAGCGGCAACAGCTGTTGCTTCGATGCGCGAATACGGAACCGCAGTGAAGTTAAGTTCGGTTTGTCCTTTAACAACCACCGTATTTTCGGCAACCTGAACAAACGGACCGTTAACTACAACCCGGTATTCGCCGTTAAATACCTGCGAGTTTTCGTAAGTGCCGTTATCTTTGGCGTAGAAGTCGATCGATTTTGTTGCCGATGTATTTTGTTCGAACAGGTTAATGATTACACCCGACGAACCCTGTACCGGAAGTGGAATTGGCTCGTTGGTCGATGCGTCCATAATGGTTCCGTGAAGTCCTCCCGCCGGAGCGTCATAATTGTCTAAATCCTTACAGCCTGATAATGCCAGTGTCAGGAGTGCAAAAAGCATAAATGCTGAAATCTTTATATGGTTGTTTATAATTTTCATCGTCTGAAATTTTAGTTTGTGTATCCTGGATTCTGAATCAAATTAGGATTTGAGTTTAGGTCGCTACTATTAATTTTTGTATAGTAGTTTTTTTCGAGGAAAAACCTGGTTTGTTTGGGAGTATTTCGTCCAATTTCAAAAACATACTTACCATCGCGTGCGTCGAGCCAAGGATATAAAGCACTTCCTTTAAAGCCATTCAGCCCACCCTGGGCAACATCTTTATCGGCCAGGCGCCAGCGTTTCAAATCCCAGAAACGGTGTCCCTCAAAGGCCAGTTCAACCCGGCGCTCGTGACGAACATTTTCAAGAGTACATGAGGTAAGTAACTTAATTCCGGCACGGTTGCGAACCAAATTAACAGCACTAAGCGCTTCTGCTTCATCGCCTCCCATTTCCAGATTGGCTTCAGCAAGGTTCAGGTATATTTCGGCTAAGCGGAAAACTGGCCAGGGAGTTTCAGATTTTCCCATATTAACATCAGCCAATGTTTCGTCGAAAAACTTCTTTTGGTAAAACCCTGTTTTCGAGGCATCACCAGCATCCGATCCACCATCTTTACCGGTTGTTGTATATGTTTTCCCGTTTATTACAACCGAGTTTCCACTTCCTCCGGGCTGGCTGGCAGCAACATAGCGATCCTTATCCGTAGCAATAACACCTCTCATCCATTCGATATTAGAGCCTTTACATGGCGATCCGGGCAAATATACCGATGCAAAAAGACGAGGATCTTTGTTGGCAAAGATTTCGTATGGGTTTGAAAACCGACGCAAAGAACCATCCGGGTTTGTGAGTGCCAAATCTCCTTTACTTCCGTCAGTATATTCATAGGTCTCAACCATTTCCAGGGTTGGTGCAACACCACATCCCCAGCCGCCCTGGCGATACGAGAACGGAGCATTCCGTTTATCCCAGTCGTGACCTTTTCCTCCTGAAACATCAAATTGTTTCTGAAAGATATATTCACCATTCTCGCCGTCAGTAGTTTTCGTAAAAATATCGCAATAATTTTTGGCCTTATTGGCATCTTTGCTGTAAAGAGAATATGCTTTCAAATCGATCAATGCCTTTGAGGCAGTTGCTGAAGCCTGAAAGAAACGTTTTGCTTCGGACGAAGGAATACCAACAATACCATCCAATTGAACTTTGCCATATTTTGCAATTGAACCAGCATAAAGTGCTGCCCTTGAACAAAGAGCTAAAGCAGCGCCTTTGGTTGCCCTGTATTTTGCTGTAGCCTCGCGGGTTGCCGGAATATTGGGGGCAATTTCATTGCATTCGGTTACAATAAAGTCATATATCTCAACTTCTTTATTGCGTTTCACCATCAGGTCGTCGAGCTTACCGTTAGTGTATTCCTGTGGCGAAGTAAGCAAAGGTACTCCTCCGTAGCGCTTTACCAGTTCGAAATAATGCATGGCTCTGAGAAATCTCACTTCGGCCATTAAAAGCTTTTTGTTGTCGTCCTGCAAAACGGTTGATTCCTGAAGTTGCTGAATTACTGTGTTACAATTTCTGATTTGTTTGTACATATCCGTAAAAGTCAGCTCAAACAAGTAATCGCCATAAGTGTATGAAGCGTTCCCGTTGTCAAACATCGGGTCTTTCTGAAACGATCCTTGTCCTTCATCCGAAAGAGTAGTTGGGTTCATTAAGCGCCAGGCTTCCTGGTACCAGTAATTAAAATCGTTGAGCCGGAGTCCATCGTACAGGTTGACCATTACACCATCAATTAATGCAGGATCCTGCCATACCTTTTCAGAAGTAATAATATCGAAGGTCTCCTTTTCCAAATAATCGCTGCACGACCAGAGACTCACCACTGCTAATGCTATATATAAACGACTTATTAGTTTCATTTTGATAAATTTTAAAATTAGAATGTTAAGTTTATCCCAACATTGAACGTTTTCATCTGAGGATAATAACGTAAACTCGAATCGTTGTTTTCAGGGTCCATATACTTCATAATTCCCTTGTTGCTGGTAAACGTTAGTGTATTTAAGCTATTGAGATAAATGCGCACATTATCAAAACCTGCTTTATTTATCCATTTAGCCGGGAGTGTATAGCCGATTTCTACTGTTTTCAAGCGCAAGTAGTTGGCATTGTGCAAAGTCCAGGTACTTTGAGCCCTGTTGGCCGAAAATCCGGTGGGGCGCAATGCAGGCATTTCGCCCGGAATCCATGCGCTGTTCATGTCGGTAGGATCAGCCCTATGCCAGCGATCCATCCAAAGGGTGATACCATTTCCAAGTCCTTGCTGAATAAACGGATCGAGGAAATCGCCGCCAACAAACACATCGTGCCCGGCTGCTCCCTGGAAGAACAGGGTCACATCAAATCCCTTGTATTCGCAATTCAGGTTTAATCCGTAATAAATACGTGGTGTCGATCCATATCCTATTGGCTGATCGTCTTTTCCGTCAATCAGTCCATCGTTGTTGACGTCTTTATATTTTATGTCACCGGGGAGCAATGATTTGTTCCCATTGTTATCCTGGATAGGCGAACTCAAAATATCGGCAAACGATTGGAACTGGCCAAGAGCAATTTTTCCCCAGCTTATCGATTGAAAACGATCGTTGGTATTGTTTTTCCAGTTATCGTACATGTTTGAAGATGCAGCACGCTCAACATATCCATAAGAGACACGGGTGGTCGAAAGGTTCGCTTTTGCACTGTAAGTAAATTCGCCAATTTTGTTCCGGTGATTAAATACAATCTCAAAGCCTTTCGTATTATCCGAGTTCAGATTCTCCTGAGGTAAACTTTGTCCGAAAGTAGTAGGCAAAGTTAATTGGCGGGTAGCAAGTAATCCATCGCGTTTCCGGTAAAAGTAATCGAACTCAACTCCCAGTAACCCTTTCCATGCTGACAATTCAAACCCAACATTTGCAGTGGTCGATTCATACCAGGTCAGCCCTGTATTTGGCATTCCTTTGTCAACAGCACCATTCGATACTCCCGATGATCCAAGAATGTACGAACCTGTTGGATAAGTATATCCTGAAAGGTATTGGAACGCACTAAAATCTCCTTCATCTCCGACCTTACCAAACGATCCCCTGACTTTAAAATTCTCGACATAAGGTAGTGCCAACTTAAAGAACGGCTCTTCCGATACACGCCATCCCAGTGAAACCGCAGGGAAAAAGCCCCAGCGTTTATCCGGGTCAAATTTGTAGGAACCGTCGTACCTAAAACTTACTTCAGCCAGGTATTTGCTTGCATAAGCATAATTTAAGCGTCCAACCAAACCAGAGTGAGCAGATTCAGAAGCACTTCCACCATTATTTTTATTGATATTATCTCCAGCATTTATCTGGTCGATTGCACTAACGGTAAACTGACGGTAAGCTTTTACCCAGTCTTTTCTGTCGTTATACATTTCCCACAAAAGCAATCCGCTCACATTGTGGTTGCCAAACTTATTGTCATAATTCAATGAATATTGTTGTGTTGGCTTAAAATAGTTTTCTGAATTGGTTGTTAATTCAGAAATACTGTGGTTTGCCTGAATTACATATTGGTTGTTCGAAGGGCTGAAGTTATATTCTTTATAAGCTTTGTACCATTGGCGTGTATAATTGTTGTTATAGTCGTAGCCAAGCAGTGCTTTTGCCGACAAGCCTTTAACCCAAGGCAGTTTCCAGTTAAAAATCACCGTTCCGTTAAATTCGCGTCGGTCGCGCCGGTCGTATCCAACCTGATCAATTTTCGACAAATGTACCGGATTTCCCTTGTCTCCAGGGTTTTGCCAGTACGACTCATTGTTGTTGGCATAAATAGAATAAATTGGCCGAGCCATTTGAATACTTCTGGAGAGAGGGTCGGCTTCATAAGGTTTGTTCCTGGTATCAAGGAGCCCGCTTAACTGAAGCTCAACATTTAAATCATTCGTAATTTGTGCGCTGATGTTCGAGCGAACGTTGTATTTTTTGTAGGTGTAATCGTCCGAGCGGTACATCCCGTCCTGGTCGGTTGATGCAAAAGAAAAATAATACTTCACTTTCTCAGTACCGCCAGACACGTTAACGTGGTGAAATTGTTGAGGGCTCAAATTACGAACTACTTCATTCCACCAGTTTGTAGTACCATTTCCGGCTTTAAAATTCGCCAACTGTTCTTCAGAATATGGTGCATTTACACCAACATTTTGCTGTGCCTCGTTGTAGAGCATAGCATATTCGTACCCATTTAGAAGCTCGGGATAACGGGTTACTTTCTGAAGCCCCCAATAACCTGAGTAATTAATTTTGGGTTTACTGATAGTTCCTTTTTTAGTAGTTATCAGGATAACCCCATTAGCTCCTTTAAACCCGTAAACCGCAGCTGAAGCATCTTTCAGCACACTCACAGACTCAATATCGTTGGCATCAATCTGCCTGAAATCGCGCTCAATCCCATCAACAATAACCAATGGATTTCCGAAACCCCGAATATCAATCGAGGCAGCGTCGTCGCCAGGTGCGCCACTTCGCTGAACAGCTCTTAAACCAGGTAATTTACCGGCTAAAGTATTGGTAACATTCGCAGTTTTGATGCTCAATATATTTTCAGAATTTATTGATGCAACCGAACCTGTAACCGATCCTTTTTTCTGGACACCATACCCAATGGCAACGACTTCTTCAATACCAATCGTTTCATCTTCGAGCGCAACATTGATCGAAGTTTTGCCATCCACTCTTATTTCCTTGGTTTTCATTCCAACAAAAGAGAATACCAAAACAGCATTTTCAGGAACTTTGGGAAGTGCATATTTCCCGTCGCTATCAGTTATTACCCCTACTGTTGTACCCTTAACTACCACTGAAACACCGGGTAATGGCCCGCCAGAAGAATCGGTAACGTTGCCCGAAACCGATTTTTGTTGCTGTAATCCTTCGCCCGAAAACCGGCTTACTCCGCCTGCTTTCTCAATCAGGATAAGTTTGTTATCCATTTCCTTAAACGAATACGGTGTTCCTTCGAGCGCAATCGAAAGAATTTTTCCAACAGTTTTTTCGGCGACATCAATCGAAATCCGCTGATTAACATCTACTTCATCGTTATTATAGAAAAAACGATAGTTGCTGTTTTTTTCAATTTGTGTAAATAGCTCCTGAAGGGTCGAATTCTTCAAATTAATGCTCATGGCAGTGTTTTGCGACCAAACAGTGGCGCTTAGGTTTAATGTAAAAACCAAGGTTAGAATACAGATTAGTCTCATAATCAATAAATACCTTTTTAACCATCTATTCCGCTGAACAGACAGGTCAATTCGATTTAATTTCATAAATTTAGACGCTTTTAAAAGTTAAACTTCGGTTTAATAATTACTGGAGGGAGGTGTTGGTAGCACTTCCCTTTTTCATTTTTAATCACAGATTACAACATTGAATTATTTATTATTTTGTGAGTTAATGATTACTTTATTTCCCTGGATCGAACACTCCACGTAGTTGGAACGATCGAAATATGTTATGGCCTCCAGGATACTCTCGCGGCTTAAAACCCCGGTAAACCGCCGATTTTTCACCTGCTCGTCGCCAAACACAATGTCCACGTCAAACCAGCGCTCAAGCCTTGGCTTCAGCTCGGCCAACGATTCATTCCTGAAAACAAACCGGCCATCTTTCCAATCGGTATCAACAGTTGTGTCGGCAACTTTCTGCACAGTCATCTTTTTACTTTCCTTGCTAAAAATAATCCGCTGATCGGGAGCCATAAATTCCTGCTGATAATCGCTCGAAATCTTAATACGGCCTTCAACCAATGTCGCCGAAACGGATTTCTCCTCAGCATAAGCTTTCAGGTTAAACTTTGTCCCCAAAACTTCTATTTCAACATCATTAGTTTTCACATGAAACGGGTGATTTTTGTCTTTGGTAACCTCAAAAAATGCTTCACCTTCAAGCTTTACCTTTCGGCCATTTTCGAAATTCGAATTGAATGACAATTTACTGCCCGAATTGAGGTAAACCCGGGAACTGTCGGGCAATACAATGTTCGATTTATCGCCATAAGCACAGGCTATGGTTGTTAAGCTATTGGTGGAAGCTGAATTGTGTTTCCCAAAATAATAGCTCAACGGAAGCGATAATGCTAAAAGAATAACCGCCGCATACCGGGCTACCTGTCGCCAGCTGATGATCTGAATGCCAGCTGGGCGTTGATCGCTTATCTTTGCTTTGAACCTGAAAATTGCCTGTTCCAGGTTGTATTCATCGGCATTCGACTGGATACCGGAAGTCAGCCAGATTTCGCGTAAATCGGCATAAAGCTTCTTGTTTTCAGCCGATTGCTTAAGCCATACGGAGATAACCTTCTTCTCTTCGTGACTTGCTTCGCCTGAGAATAAGCGGATTAGCAGAATATTTACATCAGTTTCATTTTCCATTTCAGCGTTTTTCAGTTGTATGATGCACAAAAGTGAAAAACCCTGTACCGAACCGAAAAAAATTCCAGTTTTTTCTTATTTGAGCAATAAAAATAAAAGAAACGAAGGCAAATAATCTTTCAGGTTTTTGCGTAGGGTAAGTGTGGCTTTGGCGAGGTGCATTTCGACTGTTTTTACTGAAATACCCATTATTTTAGCGACTTCCGCATTTTTCCTGCCATCGAATCGCTTCAACCTGAAAGCTTTTTGCTGTTGATCGGGCAGTTGGGCAACGGCTTCTTCTATTCGGGTATTAATGTCGTCCATCACAAGGCTTTCTTCGGGAGTCTCGTCGGCAAGCGTTGAAAAAGCAATATTCTCAGAAGCCGTATTCGAAAAATAATCTTCCAGGATGGCTTCATTTTTAAGTTTTCTCAGGTAATAAAGCGAGTTGTTGTAAACAGCCTGAAATAGATACGATTTTATTGATGTATTAATTTGAATAGACGCCCTGTTTTCCCAGATTTTCAGGAATGTATCCGAAACAATCTCTTCGGCAACATCCTTGCGGCCAACATATCGGCGCGAATAGGCGCATAGTGGTACATAATACTCACGAAACAAGGAAATATACGTTTTCTCATCTCCCAGGATAAGTCCTTTTATGATATTATTGGTCGGCAAGTTTCGAGATATTTTAGCCGCAAAAGTATGAATTTATTTAATGTTGATACTTTTATCGACAATATCTTACTTTACCTCTCCTGCCAGTGCAATTCAAAACAAAAGGTAAAAACTTCAAGACATTCAACCACAGAAAAAACAAAATTCTGCATTATCATACCTTATCCACCTCCTTGCACTTTTCTCCATAAATCCGATCAACCTGTTTCATCGAAGAGTCGAGTTTAGAGCAGGCAATTTCGTAATTGGTCCACACCTGGCGTAACCGATCAGCAATTTGCTTTCCGGTGGTTTGTTCTATTTCAAAAACCCAGTCGCTAAAACCTAAATCGTAGTACATTTGCCCCTTGATGGTATCTTCTGGCTGCCTCAGATAAAACATTGGGGTTTTATTAGCTGCTGCAATAATTGGCGAATGACACTCAAAACTCAGCACCGAATGGGCGCGGGCATATACCGAAGCGGCCTCATCGGGCATCCAGTAGCCCCGCTTGATAACAAAGGGTTTTACGTCGTCAGGCAGCGGATCAATCAGCAATTCGTCCATAATATCAACCTGATAGGTCATTTCAGGGTTATACATCCTTTGGAATTCTTTTTGGGTAAAACACTGTTTGTTACATCGCTCAATACATTATTCAAAATCGAGATATTTGAATTTTTGACCCTATTCAGCTTCACAAAACAAGTCGATTTCCCCATAATAACCGATTCTTTGAAGACGATATCCCGACTATTTTTCAACCAAATATTGGCTGAATTTCCTTCATTACTTTGAATTTGAAGATTGCTGAAATTGCTTTGGCTTACATCGTCAAGGTAAAGTGCTGGCCGAAGATCGCGGTCAGAGCTTGAAATTTGAACGCCGTCAAAATCGATTTGTGCGGCGTGACGAATGTAGAAGCCAGAAGCGGGCAACGTTCCAAACATATTTCCGTCGGGATAATCTTTCGGCTTTTCTTCTACTTCTTTTTTTAGGTCATCCAGCGTTCCGCCTCCTTCTGAATCCATAACAATGTTGCTCAGCCGAATATTAGTCACCGGGAATCCGGGAAGTCCGGTAATTGAGCTGCCAATTTTACCTGCATTTTTAATTCGTATGTTGCTCATACCGATGTTTCCCAATGTTCCAATATGATCGATTACCACATCTTTTTGGTAGGATCGGGCGCGGTTTCCCAGTCGAATAAAAATAGGCGCTTCAGTACCATCGACCTGAATATTGGAAACCGAAATTCCTTCCATGATCCCACCATCAACAATTTCGAGTGCAATTGCCGAAGCTCCATTCTTGTTTCCGAAAAATGCAGGTTCTGCAATTTCCGAAGGTTTAACCACGCAATTGGAAATGCTGATGTTTTTAAACCCACCGTTTGATTCGGTTCCCAGTTTTATGGCATTGCACCTGCTGCTAATCACACAATTGGTGATGGCAATATTTTCGCAAGGCTTGGGCGAGGTGCTTTTCAGGGTAATTCCATCATCGTCCGAATCTGAAATAAAATCGGAAACGGTTACGTTACGGCAGCCATCGAGATCAAGGGCGTCGTTGTTGTAATTATTCCGGTTGAAAACCCGAACTCCCCTGATTTGGAGTTTTTCGCAGGCCAGATAATGTTGCATCCAGCAACCTGAATTTTTCAGGCTTATATTTTCGATGGTAACGTTTTTGCTGGTAATAAACCGAATCAAGTGTGGACGAGTGATTCCTTCGTCGTTCCAACTTAATTTTTTAAATCCACTTCCCTGTCCGTTAATTTCGCCAAAACCTGTGATACTCACATTTTCAACACTTTCAGCATAAATCAGTTGAATGGTTGCCTCCTGAGTTCGAAGCGAAATATATTCAGGTTTCAATTTGATGTAATCATTCAGGCTTTTGCTGCCATAAAGGACAGCGCCATTTTCGAGGTGAAAGTTTACATTGCTTTTCAGAATAATCGTGCCCGTTTTGTAATTTCCGGCTGGAATAATCACTTGTCCTCCGCCATTCTCAGAACACAAATCAATGGCCTTTTGAATAGCCTGAGTACTCAAAATATTTGTATCGGCAACTGCGCCAAAATCGGTAATCTTGTATTCTTTCGCCCAAAGGTTTGAACTGAGGATACTCAGCAAGAAGATTGTCAGGAAAATGTTACTTGGTCTCATAGTTCAATATGTTTCGAGTTAAGTTTCATTTACGGAATTCTTTTCAAGCCTTCCCAGTTTACTTTCCAGCTTCCGTCTTTTGGAAATCCCGGGTTTTCAGTTTTGCAGCCGTCATATCCGGCACACATCATAGCAATTGCGGTCAACAAGCCTCCATTGCCCGGCAGGTATAGCCGTAAATCTTTGTTTTGAAAGTTATGTCCGTTTCGAAGGTAAGTGTTGGTTTCTACATTCATAAAAAGAGCGTCAACGGCTTTTTCGGGCAACCCGAGCCGGGTAGCGGCCATCGCTGTCATGGGGAAATCCCATCCCCAGGTTTCTTTCCAGTGCCAGTTTCTCCAAATGTAATCGAACGTATTTTTCATGATTTTCTGATCGTTTGAGGGAAGTGCCGGGATCATTCCGTAAGCGCCCAGTACCATGGGGTGGTCGGTTTGGTAACGAGCATTTGTGTACGAATCGGGCGCGCTTTCGGCTGCCAGATAAAGCTCGTCTTTTTGTGCCAGCGGCGACAATTGCTGTATAACTTTGTCCCATTGCGGATTGCGACCAAGGTTCATCCGTTCTCGCCATTTTTGTGCTATTGTTAGCCCCCAATACCAGTAGGTCAGTTCAAACGGCGGATTAATTGTCGTTGCCAGGGGAAGGCGTTCCTGCGCCGGAATGAGCACGGGGCCAAGGATGTAGCGGTTGTCAGAGTTATCGAACCAGGCGTATGATGCCATGAGATCAGCAGTTTCAAATACCAAATCCGCGTATCTCTTGAGAGTTTCCGCGGTTGAGGTATTTCTGTAGCACAATTCGGCAAGGTAAATAATATGAGGCTGTTGCCATATTAGAAAAGAGCCAACACTCGAAGGGCTGTCGTTTCCCGAAGGATCGGTCATTTTGGGCCATCTTATTCCGGCGAAACCCTGGCGCTGTGCATTGTTCTTCGCATTCACCGCAGCCTGTTTATACCAGTCGAGGTTTTTTTCAAGTAAACCAGTCCGGTTCCACAAGGCAAAATGGGAACCATGCCACCAGTGCATTTCCAAATGAAATTTGCCGAACCAACTGTTATAAGTCAGCCCGGTTTCCTGTGGTGGAAAATTTCCGGCGCATTGCACTTTAGTAAGGTATTGTGAGAGCACAATCCTCCGCTCAAGTTCCGAGGCGCGCGGATCGGTACTTCCGGCGAAATCGACTGCTCCGCCGCTCATCCAGAAGGCTTTACATCCTTTTTTGCTGTTTGATGCGGTTGCATCGAAATTGGGCAATTCTTCAGTTGTATTTGTCGGCGAAAAAAGGCAACTGAACGAAAATTCGGTTTGTCCGGCCTCGGGTTTCAAATAAAAGAAGTGCGCCTTTTTCTCCTGAATTTTGGCCTTTCCTTCCCATTTAAGTTTGACAAAATAAGTAGTGCTATCAATCTGTCGGCGGATTGTTGCCGAGTTTAGCAATTGGGTCAGCGAAGAAACATGTTTCTCTGGTTGGTTCCAATCGCAACCCGAATCGGTATGATTTCCTGATGGATAGGGGAAATTCAATTTCACGCAAAGCAGTCCCTGGCTGATCAATGGCGAGACAATTTTTGACGAAATCAAATCCACCTCCTGATGGCCACAAGTAATCACTTCCACCGGAACATTATTTATCAGGAATGTACTATGAATTTCGCCGTTCCAGGGATTCAGCGATTGTTTGATTGAGCTGATCTCTTTTGGTGTAACCAACGAGCCGTCGGCGTGCAGAAAATCAATGCCCACAATGCCCAGGTGCAGGCGGTGCGGATTTTGTCGTAGAAAATTAGCTGCATCCTGGGTTCGTCCGGGGGCTGTCGTTTGCACGGCGTACGGAACTTTTCGCCCGTGAAAATCGAAGTTTGCCAGGCTCTCGTCGAAGTGAAAGCCTTTTGGATTTGGAAAGCGGTGCCAGCCCCATTCCGATTGGGTTCCGAGTGGTATGCCTTTTTCGTATAGGTTGGGGAATGATTGCAATCCAGTGAAATCGACGGTAAATGCAAATTTGCCATTCCCAACGGTTAACGACGACAAGGTGTCAATCGACCTAACATTTACCTGATGCCGAAGAACGAGTTTCTCTCGGTCAATTCTAGCTGCAAAGGCACCGAATGAGTACCCGTAAAATAGCAAAATACATACACTTATTCTGAAAAAGAGATAAACCGAACTTGCCTTTTTTAAGAATCTGCTTTTCACGTTGATTAGAGTTTATCTGGGTTTAACGAGCATTAAATCTCCTCATTTCAGGAGGGGTAGGAAGGCTGAGGTGAACCCAGTTTTTTGTGATCGCCAGTAATTCATTCGGGATAACCGGGTTTTCGCTTTGAATCACTCCCTGCCACTCATCTTTCTCATCTTTCCACAGAGCCACGTCAATCCGGTTTCCAAGGTTAATTTCAAAATTGCCGGTTTTCAAGTGCTTTAAGCTGCTTGCTGCAAACGTTTTTACGTTTCCACTTTTATCAAGGCGAATAGCTGCAACACCAACAGCATCAAGAGAAACAGCAAACTTATCAATCTTGAATTCTGTCCTGATTGTGTCTCCGCTCACCTGTTTGGTTCCGGCAACGTGGATAATTGTACCATCAATTAGTCTCGACCAGCCTGTGGTTGGAGGAGCGCATGATGTATGGTCGAAATCTTTGAGCTGAAAAAATTTGTTGTCAAGAATTCCGGTTGCGGGTGTTTGTTTCTGAATCTTTCGGTTTTGTAAAACCTGTATGATTTTGGGAACTATTTCCGCCGTATTTTTTGAGACAGCCATCGATTTAGGCAGAAGCCGATCACCTTTCACCGGTTTCCCATCAAAGTTGCGTGTCCAATCTCCAATTCTGAACAGGGCAGTGCTTCCTTTTTCAGCCTTTCTGAAAAAATCGGAAGTAGAACTTTTTTCAAATTCAGGATTGTATAAAACCGCCGCCGTGTAACGCTGTTTTCCGTACCAAATTGCGCCCGATGAATCGACGCGCAAACTGCCGTTTTCGATTTCACTCGTTGGAATCAGGTCGGCAGGGTATCCGTTGTGCCAAAGGCTGTCGACAAGTGGCATTCCAAGGTCTTCGAAATTGCGGTTGCCCCAGTTAACTGCCGAAGTGTGGCCAAATATAACTGCAACCGGACAATCGAGCGGGCTTTTGCTGACATAATTCAACAGCCTGATCCTATTTTCGGCCCGCATCAATTCCGGAGTGAATATCGAAAAGTATGAAAGGTAATTGAGACGGCCACCGGCAAGGGCAGAACTCCACATTTGCGGCGCTAAATCAGCCTTATAATACATGTTGTACCAAACCGGGCTTCCCCATTTTTTTGTAAGCGCCGTTCGAACAGCATAGGGAACAACTTCGTCGGTTTGTGCCCAATCGCGTTTGCTTGCCCACCAGTCGAGGCCATTCTTTTTGAATTCGCAACGGTCGGGGTAGGGCCACCAGGTTGAATGAACGGTAACGGCTGCGTCAGGTCCAAATACTTTTTTCACTGTGTTGTAAAAATCGCCTTCCAAATCAATATTCCGAAGCCTGGTCATTTCGGTCAGGTTATTGATTGCCGCGAACCTCTCGGTTTCTTTGCCTTTTTCGTCCAACGACATCAGCAGGCAATCGGCGAGCAAATTCCGCCCCTTTGTTTTTGCAGAATAAGCTTCGGCCAGGTAAGGCGAATACCAGAAATCAAACAATCCAAGCCGGAAAAAACGAGGATAATAGGGCGGATAGCCCCACTCATCTTTACAAACGCCGCCCAACGGAATTCCGGCATACTGCTCAATGATTTCGCGCTGAAACTCCATTAAGTGTGGGGCAAATATGTCGGGGTAAAAGTGTGTAAACGAAACCATTACACACGCGTTTGTTTGCTTGTTCTGAATTGGAATTTTCACTTTCACCGAGTCTTTTGTGGCAAATTCAACGGTGCATTTTTTCGTTATATCCTGAAGCGTTTGCGAATCAATGCTTTCTTGTGTCCGGTTATAAGCGTAAACACGAAGTAGCGATCCGCTTATGGAAACGTGATGCATAATATCGCCACCCGAATAGTGGTCGTTAAGGTCGAGGCTCGGAATAACGGTTTCAGTATAATTATTTCCTGAAAGTTTAACTTCTTTAAGCCTGAGCATTTGCTGGAGCTCGTTTGGGTGTTTGCGCTGAAAGGCACGTCGGGCCGAACGCACATCGAGATCGGGCGTCAATAGAACATTTTGGCTAACTCCATATTCAGCCGCAAGCTTCACTTGTTTCTGGACAATGGTGTCGGTCACTTCGTTGTTGGCGAAGCGCAAAAAAGGAATCAACAAATTGAAAGGAGACTGTTTGCTCACCTGGTCAATCGTCCGTTTATAGCCGTTCGGGCGCAATTCGCCAAAGCCCCACATCCAAACCCCTACAACAGGCATATATTGGTTGGATAGTTGATTTAAAGATTGCGCAGAATTTGAGGGTCTGGCGTAATTCGGGTATTTGGGTTGTGCACTGCTGTTTATCGCACTAATCAGTAGACAAAACAGGGTGTAGCGGGTTATCAATTTCATGTTTTCGAAGTTGGTTTAATAGAAATCAAGACGAGTACTCGTGTTATTTTAAGCTATTTTGGGGACCTTCGTAAATGTAGTGCAGCCAATCAAAGGCAGCCGATCCTCCATTTTCTTTTTCATTGTAACTGAATAGTCCAATTTTGGGGCCTTTCCAGTTGCCACTGCCGACCGAAAATGCTTCGGCGAAAGGCACGAATTTTTTATTGTCGGTGCTGTAATAAAACTGATTCCCTCCGTTTTCAGAAGTAACCTTGACTTGCAGATATATTTTGTTCGCATTTATCGGCGTTTCCGTTGACTTGCCATTTATATCAGCAAAAACAAAAAGTTTGTTGGCCGATTTCTTTAGCCCGATAAGGTTGTATTGCTTTCCCATCAGGCAAAGCCCGGCTTTTTGTCCATCTTTCATTTGATCGGCAAGCAGTAAAGTTGTTGCCTCGCCCCGTGGCCCCATAACTTTTTGAGTCAGGGTATTTTTTGCTTTCAGGAAAGATGCTGCCTGAAGGGCATTCAACTGAAGAAAACCCGATTTTTGAGTTAGCGACCATTCACTGTTTACCGGATTGTGGTTCCACGCCCATTGAAATCCGAGTTGAGCCGAATTAAACTCGTCGGATGTTTGAGGTGTAGAAATGGAGTAGGTTTTCCCAACGTTTGGTTTTTTCCAGACATATACCGGTTCGCCAATTCCATTCCGATCGATATCGACACCTATTTCGGGCCAGTCGTCTTTCCATCTCATGGGTTGCAAATGGCATACCCGACCAATGCTGTTTACGCTTTGAAAATGGATAAACCACCAGTCTCCATTGGGAAGGTCGATCCATGCACCCTGATGAGGTCCGTTTATTTCGGTACTTCCCTTTTCGAGTACTACTTTTTTCTCGTATGGGCCGTAAATGTTCTTCGATCTAAGTATGGTTTGCCATCCGCGTTCAACGCCGCCTTCAGGAATACTCAAATAATAATAGCCGTTTAATTTGTGAATTTTTGTTCCTTCGGCAACCGGTCCGGTATATACAATGGCTCCGTCGTCCATCAATTTTTTGCCATCAGGGCTGAGCTTGTGGATGTAAATTGGACCTGCGCCTACTTTGCTGTGTCCCAAATAGCCCTGACCATTTTCGTCCCAAAAAGGGCAAGGGTCTTCCCATCCTGCAATATTTGCAACCTGGGTCAGAGGTTCCCAGGGGCCCTCGGGTTTGTCGGCTGTTGATACAAACAGACCTTCTTTGGGAGTACAGAAATAAATCCAGAATTTGTTGTCGTGAAAGCGGATCGACGGTGCCCAGCTTCCACTGGCATAGCGATCATTCGAATCGTATTCGGGAGCAAACTTAAACTCGTCGTAAACGCGGGCTATAATTGTCCAGTTTACCAGGTCTTTCGAGTGTAAAACCGGTATGCCCATGAAATGAAATTCGGAACAAACCATATAATAATCGTCGCCAACGCGTGTTACATCAGGATCGGAATAATCAGCGTTTAGTATTGGGTTTATGTATGTTCCGTTCCCCTGGTCGCCCCATGGGCTGTTGCTTGTTGGTTGCGAAAACAGATGAAGTACAACCAAACTAAAGGCAAGTATAAGAAAGGCTTTTTGATGTAGCATTTGTTCCTTATTATTTTTTGTTTATTCAAAAGTAAAATAGAGGAGACCAATGATTTGGTCTCCTCTATTTTATTAATTGTAGCCGTTGTTTTGAGTAAGAGAACCAAGGCTTCTGTCTATTTCAGTGCGTGGAATTGGGAGGAGATAAAGCTTGTCATTCCAAGTGCGGGTGATCAGGTTTTTAGGCGTGAATGTAAATTCTCCATTCGATTTCTTTGCAATGGTTACCCCCACTATATTCTTCGTTTCCGTTTCGTTGGCAATTTTCCACCTGCGGACATCAAAATAACGATGACCTTCAAAAACCAACTCAATTCTACGTTCGTGCTGAATGCGTTTTTTTAGTGCTTCGCCGGTTTCGGTAATTGCAGGCATTTTTACGCTAGCGCGGTCACGCACTTTATTTATATATGTGCGGGCAACTTCTTCATTTCCAAGCATAAATTGTGCTTCGGCATAATTCAGCAATATTTCGGCATAACGGAACATGATCCATGGTGTTGTGGGATAAATTGTACCACCGGTAGGGGGGATATCCTCAGGAACAAATTTTTTCAGGTAATAGCCTGTCATCGATCCGTTCCAATTGTCGATAGGGCCTTCGCGCGAGTCTGCTCCTCCTGAGAATGTTTCCGTTGCTCTTCCCATCCAAACCGAACCATTATAAAGAATTGATGCACTGAAACGAGGGTCTCTGTTCGCGTAAGGTTTAGCAGCATCGTATCCGGAGGCCATGTTTACCGAACCATCGGCCAAAAATGGCATTTGACCGTTAGACATTTCGTAATCGTTAACCAGATTCTGAGTTGGTGAGTCTGAACCCCAGCCATGATCGCCATTGCGACCAACCTGTTGACTCAATGCCAACTGGCTAGCCTGGGTATGATACTTTGCAAATATAACTTCGTTGTTTTGAGCAATAAAAGTCGATCGGTAATCATCATTTAAGCTGTATCGGGTATCAATCAGTTCTTTGGCTGCATCAGATGCTGCCTGCCATTTTGCCTTATCATTAGTCGGATTGTTTAACGGACTAGCTGCGTATAAAAGAACTCTGGCTTTTAATGCCCGGGCAGCATCAGCTGATACTTTTCCCAGGTTGTTTCCGGTTTGCTGGTTGGGCAATGCACTTATCGCCTTGTTTAGTTCAGCCAAAATATAGCTGACACAATCATCATACGAGTCTCTTTTTACGGTATAATCATCCTCGAGGCCATATACATTTTTAATGAGCGGAACTCCACCGTATCTCCAAATCAGCTGCGAATAAAGGAAGGCTCTTATAAATGTCATTTCACCAATCATTCCTTGTTTTACGCTTTCGGTAATAGGAGCACTTTCAATTTTATCAAAGAAAATATTGACATTCCGGATTAAAGCATAGGCAGTTTTCCAATTATTCAGGTAGGAATGAATAGTTGAAATATTATCGGCGGTTAATTCATTTCTTGTAATCAGATAATAGTAAACCGAACCTTTTATGCTGTGCAATTCATCAGTGGCGTGGCCAATTTGTGTAGTTCGGAATAAACCTTGCTCAAATGCGCTGGTATAACAGGCATTCATATACAAACGAATCAACGACTCATCTTCCCAGACATCATTCTCTGAAATTTTGTCTTGAGGCGAAACATCAAAAATATCATTACAGGAAATGAAAGAGAAGATCGCCACTATTAGTATTAATAATTTGATTTTCATATCAACTCAATTTTAAAAAGTTAAATTAACTCCAACATTAAATGTACGCTGCTGTGGATAGTACCAGAAATCGGAAGTTTCAGGATCAAAACCTATCTTCTTCATGTGATCGTAGATGATGGCCAAATTGTTACCACTAACGTAAGTGCGCAGCTTTTTCATACCAATTTTATGACATAATCCTGAAGGAAGATTGTATCCGAGTTCCAAATTCTTCAATCTCAGGAAACCTGCATCAAGTAACCAATGGGTGCTTTGTAAGGTATTGTTGTTGAAGTTATCGATAGAACCACGTGGCTGAGTAGCAACGGTATGATCGGGAGACCATCGGTTATCAGCCCTCCATTGAAGGAAATTACCGAGGTTGTAACTCATTACAGAAAAATATGGATTGGTATCGGTAACTCCTGATCCGCCTTTAACATAGGTGCTTGCATTTTCCTGACCCTGAAATACCACTGAAAGGTCAAAATCCTTGAAGCTAACCGATCCGATGAAACTGTAAACTATTTCAGGCGTTGGAGTTTGGTTAATACGAACCATATCTCTGGAGTTCAATTGCTTATCACCATTCACATCACGATAAATAATATCACCCGGTTTTGCTCCGGCCAGGTGTGGAGTTGCATCCACCTGGGCCTGATCTTTGAATATACCGATGGCATCGTAAAACAATTCGGCTCCAATAGGTCTTCCTGTTGCTAACTGGTAGGATTCTGAAGCAGGAGCTTCGTCAGCATAAATTACCTTGTTACGGGCAAACGACATGTTTCCACTAATCGAATATCTTAAATCAGAATTGACTTTCTTTTGATGCGTCAATTGCAGCTCGAACCCTTTGTTTTCAACAATACCCACATTTTCGTCGGGTAATACCAGCCCGGTATAATCGGGAATTACAGCAGTTCTTTTAGTGAGGATGTTCGAACGCCTCGTTTTAAATGCATCAAATTCGATGCTTAAACCTCCATTCCAAAGTGTTGCATCAAATCCAATATTTGTCGATTTTGCAACCTCCCACGTAATATTTGGGTTTGCAACTCCACTTTGTACAAGTCCAATGACATCGGTATTGCCCAGTACATAGTTGTTGTTGTAGGCATAACTTGTCAGGTATTGAAATGCAGAAACAGCATCATTACCTAATTCGCCATAAGAACCTCTTATCTTCAGATTCTGTAAAAAGCTAAATTGTTTCATAAAAGATTCTTCGGATAACCTCCATCCCAACGAAATTCCAGGGAAAAGCCCCCATCTTTTATTCTCCGGAAAATTAGGAGACCCGTCGTATCTGAAAATCAACTGAGCCAGGTATTTCCCTCTGTAGTCATAGGTAGCCCTTCCGAAGTAGTTTTGCCTTGAAGTACTTGAAGCCGAACCGCTATTGCCTTGCTTGTTTTTGTCGCTGCTACCTGCAAAAAGCTGAGGAAGTGCAGATGAAGGAAAATCAGTGCGATATGCTGAGAAATAATTGTAATCATACTTCATTTGTTCATATCCTGCCATCAAATCAATTTTATGTGAACCTATTGTTTTAGTGTAATTGATTTGAGAGTTAATGGTTAGTTTGGAACTTTGGTTAAAATTTTCGTTCAAACTAGCCAAATTTGAACCGTACCCCGATCTTCCTTTTGTATAAAGATTGGTGGTGCTGTTGTAATAGTAAACATAGTCGGGAATAGCAAATTGTTTGATGTAATTGTATCCCGATTCATAAGTTGCGCTTCCGGACACCGATAAACCTTTTACCCACGGTATGATAATGTCAAAATGTAATTTCGATTCCAGTGCCTTGTACTTGTTTTTTTGCCACCCCGAATTGTCGCTAACCCAGTTTACAAGGCTTTCGCTGTCGCGATTGGGGCGTAAATAATCGGTTCCTGGCCAAAATAAAGTCCAATCGGGCCGATAGAGAAAAATATGGCTGTAAATTCCACGAGCATCGGGATTTCCGGGGTAGTGCTTATCGTCGTATCTGCCCGATACATCTAATCCAGCTTTTATATATTCATTTAGTTTTACATTAATCTTTGAACGGAAATTATACCGTTCCAAATTTGTGGTACCATAATTAAAGTTTCCATCTTGGCTCAATTGTCCCAATGAAATATAATAGTCAAGTGATTCAGTTCCACCGGCTACAGACATATTTGCAAGATGCTGGGGCGTTAGCGATTTGGTCATCACATCGTACCAATCGGTGGTAGTATAACCAACCTCTTTTCCAATCCTGTATTTTTCAAGTTCTGCTTCAGAATATTTTGCCGAACGGCCTTCTCCGATTTCAATCTCGTTGTACACTTTGGCAAAGGTGTACGAATCGGCCATTTTGGGGTTTCTGGTTGGTTGCGAGAACCCTTGATTATAATCGAAATTAAAAGAAGGAGTACCCTTTTTTCCTGATTTTGTTGTAACAAGAATAACGCCGTTGGCTGCACGTGCACCATAAATAGCAGCAGAGGCATCTTTTAAAACCGACATGCTTTCAATATCATTAGGGTTAATGCGTCCAAAGTCGGAGGTTTCAATCCCATCAATAAGAATTAGCGGACTAGAGCTTCCTGTGGTGCTTTTTCCACGGATTAAAATAGTTGGATCGTCACGCCCTGGTTCGCCTGACCGGTTATTCACAATTACGCCAGGCAAACGTCCTGTAAGAGAGTTTAAAACGTTGGGAGTCTTGCTTTTTATCAGATCGTCTCCCTTAGTCGAAACAACCGATCCGGTAACAGTGGCTTTCTGTTGAGTTCCGTATCCTATAGCAACAACTTCATCCAGGCCAATTGCCTCTTCTGTAAGGATCACATTAATTGTCTGATTGTTCCCCACAACAACCTCCTGAGTTTTCATTCCAACGAACGAAAAAAGTAACGTTGCATTCAGAGGAACTTTTGTCAAAGTATATTTTCCATCCATATCGGTGATTACTCCTGCCGTAGTTCCTTTAACAACAACCGATACTCCTGGTAATGAGCTGCCTGAACTATCGGTTACTTTACCCGAAACCGACTTTTGCTGTTGGATTCCATTGAATTCTTTGCCAATATTTCTAGTCTGCTGTCCCGACGGGTTAATCAAAATAAGGTTGTTCTCGGTGATGGAATAGCTAACACCATCTTTTTCGAACAACTGTTTCAGAATTTTTTCAACCACTTCGTCGGTTACCCGGATACTTACTTTGGTGTCGAGGTTCACTTTCTCGTTCTCGTAAATAAACCTGTATTCCGACTGGGCTTCGATTTGCTGAAGTACTTCTTTGATTGTATTCCCCTGCATATTCAGCGACAGTTTCTTATTCTGCGAATATACTGTTGCTGTAACCTGCAGCGTAAAAAGGATGATTAAGAAGGCCGTTAGTTTCATAACCAACAAGAGTTTTTTGGGAACAGGACATCGTCCACTCCCAGATTCATAACTTTTTTTCATAAATTTGTGATGCAATTAGTTAATTACTCCAATTGAATGTTCGTAGCATTCAATTTTATTATCTAAAACACTGACGGGAGATGCGCTAACATCTTCCGTTTCTCATTATTTCTCTTTTATTGTGATTCTCTTTCCTTTTAATTCATAAGATATAGCGCTTAATTGGCAAAGAGCATTCAGCACATCTATCACCGTTTGTTCTCTTAGCACGCCGGTATAGTGTATTTTCTGTCCCAACGATTCGTCACTCAGCATAATTTGCACATCATACCAACGCTCCATGTATTTGCAAACATCAGCAAGCGACATGTTTTCCATGTACAATTTATTCTGCATCCAACTCGTAGCGTGCGAAATTTCGCCTTTGTCATACGAAATCTGGTTCGATGTCTTGTCCAGAACAGCCATTTCCCCGGGCTTCAATACCATAGCAGGTATTCCAGCTTTACTCAATTCAACCTTTCCTTCAAACAACGAGGTTTGCGCTGTCTGATCGTCAGGATAAGTGCTTAAATTGAATTTTGTTCCCAGGACCTTCACTTTTAGGCCATCAGGAGTTCGTATTTCAAATGGGTTATTGCTTTTAGCCACCTCAAAATAAGCTTCTCCGCTAAAATCAACTTTCCTGATTTGGCTAACTTTATCGTAATGGTACTTGATGTTCGATCCGGCATTGAGTTTTACCAACGAACCATCGGGCAAGGTAACTTCCGAACGGCTTCCGTAAGTAGTGGTCATTGAAATTAAGGCTTCGGAAGAAGAAAACAGATCGGTAAAAAAATTAAGGCTTACAAAAATAAGCAACGAAGCCGCCACGCCGGAAAGAACAAGGCCAATATTCCGAATCCGGCGGGTTCGTGAGTTTCGGATTTCAATTTCAGAATCAACTTTTTGCCAGGCTTCGTCGGTATCAAATTTCCTGACAGCGGGAGCATCAGCCGATGCATCCCATATTTTTTTATACCTATTGAGTTCCGCTTTATTCTCAGGAGACGACTCTGCCCAATCGCTTAATTCACGGTTAGTTGCCAAAGATTGGCCCTCCTGAGACAAGTGATCGACAATATGCTCTCCGATTGGAAATTTCTCGTCCATGATGTACTCATTTTCTCAAATGACACATCAAAATAGAAAAGGTCCTATCTGAAGAAATTTTTTTTGATGAAAAAGTTGCAGCAGTTTTCAGAAGCAGGAAATAGTTATCGGTCATTAGGAAAAAGAGTACAGAAGAAATGTCACTTATTCTCTTTTTCCTAATGACCAATGACCTTTTCCCCTCATCACTCAAACGCTTCGTTCAGTTCAAGGCAAGCTTTCAGGTATTGTAACGATTTCCAGATTTGATTTTTAATTGTTTTCACCGAGACACCCAGTTCATCAGATATTTCCTGCTGTTTCATTCCGTCGAAACGACTTTTCATAAACACATCCTTGCTTCGGGCTGGTAATTGTTCGATACACTTATAAAGTGCGGCGCTAAATTCAACCTGCTCAACCAGGCTGTCGTCAACCGTTTCTTCCTGGAATGGAATACTTTCCATCGTTTTTCTACGGTTATTCTCGGCGCGAATGTAATTTAATGCCGAATTTCGGGATGCCTGGTAGAGGTATGCCGAAATACTTCCGTTGATCTCCAGTTTATTTCGGTTCATCCAAAGCCGAATGAACAAATCCTGCACAATGTCTTCGGAAGCCGAGTAACTTTGCGTCAGCTTAAAAACAAACAGGCAAAGCCGATTGTAATAGCGAATAAAGAGCTGATTATAACTCCGATAGTCATCTCTTTTTATTCCTGAAATCAAAACATGATCGGCAATTTCCATTCCTGAAGTTCAACTTTAATAAATCAGCGCTCAAAGCAACGGAAAAATCCTGGATTAACAATTCGATGCCATTGGCTTACTTACAGGTTTCATCCCAAGGTGAAACCTGTAACAGACTATTCAAACTCCAGTCCGCCAAAGAATTCGGGCATGTGGAAAGCTGGTTTTTCGGTATCTATTTTAGTCCACGATACAAAGTGCGGAACACTCAATTCGTCACCACATTTGTAAAAATTTCCGCGCATTTTCTTGCCTTTTACTGGCGTTAAATTGTGTTTGAAAAATACTTTCCACGGAATGGCTACGGTAATTTTCCAGGCAGTTTGCTCTTTCTTTTCGTGAAATGTGGCATTGCCCAAGGTCGAAATCCGGCGAATGGAATTGATCACCTCATCCGGTGCATGTTCGGTTGGATCGCCCTTTTTGCGGAACCCAAGTAATGCTGTTCCAATGCAGTTCATTTCAAGGTTGTAATAAACATCATTTTGGTCGGGCGAAAGGAAAAACTCGACACAACTGTCGGTCCATACTTTACCATTGTTTGCGCCCTGTTCGGCTTTTACCGACTGTTCGTTTACGTTATACTGAAGGAACAATTCGTTGTCGTTGTATGCAATTTGCACCTCAACATCGGGCAAATACGGAAACTCTTCCCAGTTAAGGGTTTCGAGTTTCAAGCCAGGCACATCCTGATCGAGGGTTTCGGAAACAAGTTCGAGCGGAGGATTCGAAAAGCCTTCCAGTATTTGATGAACTTTCATTGTTTTTTGAGTTGATTCGTTTATTTGATTTTTCTTTTGAGAATTGGCGGCTGAGCTCTGGTTAAACCAACCCAGTAGCAGCACTGCGCACAATAGCACACATTTCATCGTATTGTTCCTCCATGCTGGTTAGCAATTTATACTGAGCCAAAGTTCGTTGGTAATTGTGTTCCGGACTTTTGATTTTGTAATAGTTGTCGCCATCGATGTAGTCCATCAAAAAGCGCAAAACCTGCTCATAAGTAATGTACTTTGCCGAGAATGCCAGGTATTCCAGCTCTTTTTCTGTTAAAAAACTGATGGCTTGAGATAAATACCCTTGGGTGAAACCTTTAAATATAGCCAGGTCGCACGATACGTTTCCCAGATTTTCGTCGTCTTCGGCGCCGGTGTTGGTGTACGAGCGCATGGCATCGCCAAAATCGTTCAGGCAAGTGCTGTTTAGCACCGTATCCAAATCAATTACGCACAAAACCTCGCCATTTTTATCGAAAAGAATGTTGTTAATTTTTGTGTCGTTGTGCGTTACACGGGTTGGTATTTCGCCCGTTTCAACCAGTCTCCAGAAGTTGAGCATCTCCTCGCGACGGCTTTCGATCCAACCGATTTCAGTTGCCAATTTGGCTTTGCGGCCCGCCGGGTCTTTGGCCAAAACGGCATCCCATTGGTTGAAACGGTAGCGGATGTTGTGAAATCCGGGCAAAATATCAGTCAGTGGTTCTTTCAAATCAGAAACCATCGACTGGAACAAACCGATCCCTTTTCCGCCCTGGTAGGCCAGTTCAGGAGTTTTAGCTGCCTGATAGGTTATTGTATCGTCGATAAAAACACAAGCCGCCCAGTATTCGTCTTCTTCATCCAGAAAATACAATTTGCCATCATGTGTCGGAACAATAGTCATTGCCTGGCGTGAAGGATCGCCATTTGAGGCCAGCACTTTTTTGCGGATATGGATACAAACTTTTTCAATGTTCTCCATCATGGCAGGGATAGGATGAAAGATGCGCTTGTTTTTCCGTTGCAAAAGGTAATTGGGTGTTTCGTTCCCGAAGGTTTGAATAATGAACGTGTCGTTAATGAATCCTTCGCCCATTGGGCTGACGTTATCAACAACTCCATCGAGTTTGAATTGCGCTGCTATTTGGTACAAGTCCATTTTAATTGGTTTTATATTTAGTTTTGCCCAAAGATAAATTCCTTTTGAAAGTTTAGCTACAATCAGCACAAATTCTTCGAACCACGAGTATGGACAAATCGCTTTTTTCATGGAATAATTTCCGATTTTATATCCCGAATACATAGCAAGCCTTTTATGACACTGTATTTTTACTATTTTTGAATCTGCCTAAATTTTACAGTATTTACAAACTAAACCAATCATGTTCAAAAAGCTAGGAAATTTCTTCCGTAAACATCTACTTATCCTTTTATTCAGCTCGTTTGTAATCGGAATTGCCGCTGTGATTTCGATCAACAAAGCAATAGAATATACCTCAACCGACGAGTTTTGTGCTTCGTGCCATGTACATCCACACGTATTTCCTTCATGGAAACTTTCGGCACACTACGACAATAAAAGCGGTGTCCAGGTTCATTGTGTCGAATGTCACCTTCCGCCTAAAGGACAAGGCTACCTTATTGAAAAAACCAAACTTGGGCTCAAAGACGTTTGGGGTTACCTCACTAAAGATTCGGCTGAATTTAACTGGGAAATGAAATCTGAACTGGAACATGCCGTGAAATATATCCCGAATGCGTCGTGCAAGCATTGCCACCAAAACCTGTTCCCGAAAAATTTAGTGGATGCTGGTATCGCTGCCCATCTTTACTATGAAAATAATGAGAAGAAGCTGGATTTGCAGTGCATCAGCTGCCACCTCAACGCCGGGCATTATAACCCGAATTACAAACACGGCAAAATGACAGGTATACCGGGGCAAGCCGACGAAAACGCCGACAGTTCTAAACCCATTTTTGAACAGGCCACCACTGTAACAAGTTTTGCCGACTACACCGAGCAGATTCCAGGCACGTCGGTAACGTTCAAAATGATAGCTGTCAAAGGTGGTACATTCAACATGGGCAGCCCTAAAAACGAACCTTTCCACCAAGCCGACGAATCGCCGGTTCGCCAGGTTACAGTCAGCCCGTTCTTCATGGCCGAGGTGGAAACAACCTGGGAACAGTACTGGGCATTTTACGGTAAAACAATGAGCGAAGGTCGCACTCCGCCCGAACAAATTTATGCCAACAATAGCAATCCAAATGTTGACGCCATTTCGGGCCCTACGCCACCTTACGGACGACCCGACCAGAACTGGGGATTTGGCCAACGCCCGGCAATTACCATGACCCACTATGCCGCAGAAACCTTCTGCCAGTGGCTTTCAAAGAAAACCGGCAAAAAATACCGCCTGCCCACAGAAGCTGAATGGGAATATGCAGCTCGTGGCGGAACTGAGAAACCGTATTTCTTTGATGGCAAACCGGATAAATTCTCCAATAAAGGAATATGGCGTAAAATATCGGGCGCTGAAACCGAACCGATTTCGCAATACATCATTTATGCAAACAATAGCAAGGGCAAAACTCATTTGCCTGAAGATGTAAAGGCTAATCCGTTTGGCCTGAAAAACATGTTGGGAAATGTAATGGAATACTGTGCCGACCGCTATGCACCCGACGCCTATACCAAAAACAGCGGAAAAGTAAATAATCCGCTTGTGACTGAAGGAGAAGAATGGGTTGTGCGCGGAGGCAATTATACTTCGGATGCAGCCGACGTGCGTGCCGCCGCACGCGACCACAGCCAGCACGACGCATGGCTGAAAACAGACCCTCAACAGCCCAAAAGCATCTGGTGGTATTCCGATGTTAAAGGCATCGGGTTCAGGGTTGTTTGTGAGCCAGGCAATTCAATTAAAGTTCAATAGATAACTGATGTTCCATACTAAAACTAATAAGTTATGAAAAAAGGAGTTGACAGACGTTCATTCTTGAAAAGCTCGGCTTTAGCCGGGGCATTGGGTGCAATCGGCACCGGAAGTGTTGCCGCTTTGGCATCGTGTAGCAGTACTCCAAAAATACAGCCATTAAAAGAGCCAGGTTCTTATTATTTACCAAACCTGGTTGATAAGGCTGCAGATGGCAAACCGCTGAAAGCCGGTATAATCGGTTGTGGCGGGCGAGGCTCTGGCGCTGCGTTTAATTTCCTCAACGCAGCCGATAATGTCACTATTGTTGCTTTAGGCGATACTTACGCCGACCGTTTGGAAGGTTTAGCTGAAAAACTGAAAAAAGAGAAAAATATCGACGTTGCAGCAGATAAAAAATTTGTAGGACTCGACGCTTATCAAAAAGTTATTGACAGTGACGTGGACGTGATTATTACCGCTACCCCACCCAATTTCCGCGCCGAAATTTTCAAATACGCGGTGGAAAAAGGCAAACATTGCTTCCTCGAAAAACCAATTTGCGTTGACCCGGTAGGTTACCGTACCATTGTTGCCACAGCCAAGCAAGCCCAGGCAAAAGGTCTTTGCGTGGTAACCGGCACACAACGCCATCATAAACGCGATTATGTAGCTTCTTATGAACAAATCATGAACGGCGCCATCGGCGAAATAACCGGAGGAACAGTTTACTGGTGTGGCGGCATGCTTTGGTTCAGGGACCGCGACCCCAAATGGTCAGATCTGGAATGGATGATCCGCGACTGGGTTAACTGGGGATGGCTTTCGGGCGACCATATCGTTGAACAGCATGTTCACAACCTCGATGTATTCACTTGGTTTTCTGGACTAAAACCAAAATCAGCACTTGGTTTCGGCTCGCGCCAGCGCCGTGTTACCGGTAACCAGTTCGACAATTTTAGTGTCGATTTTGAAATGGAAAACGGAATTCACATTCACAGCACCTGCCGCCAAATCAACGGAACAGAAGGTGGCGTATGGGAATTCATTCAGGGCACCAAAGGTTCGTGGACTTCAGACGGACACATTATAAAAGATTTGAAAGGAACCGAAATTTGGAAATACGACTATGAAGGCGAAAAAGCCAAATTCAAACAAACCGACCCATACACCCTGGAACACGTGAACTGGATTAATCATATCCGCTCCGGAAAACCGATCGAACAGGCTTC
>DAOPZV010000002.1:49996-63312 GCA_035353575.1 Prolixibacteraceae bacterium
GCTTTTTCTCTTCTTTCAGGTCTGTGTCAGGTTCCGTTCAATCCACTTCTCCTGAACTAAAAATTTCATGCCAGGAAGGAGTTGCCCCCGGAAAAACAATCACAGAAAAACTCGATTTCATGGAATCGCTTGGAATCGTTGGGTTTGAGCCTTGGGGCGGCGGACTTGAAAAAAGAGTGGAAGAGATACAAAAAGCATTGCAGAACCGCAAAATAACGGTTAGCGCTATTTGTGCAGGTTTTGAAGGCTGGCTCATTGCCGACGACCCAGCTATTCAGAAGAAATGCATGGATTCGATGAAAGTAATCATTGAAGCTGCTGGAGCCCTTGGTTCTACCGGGCTTATTTTCGTGCCTGCGTTCAACAACCAGAAATCGCTACCCGATAAGGAAGCGCGCGAACTTTTACTGGGACAAATGAAGGAGCTGGGTGACTTTGCACTTCAGAATAAAACCCGCATTTTACTTGAACCGTTGAACCGTCAGGAATGCTATTTCTGTCGTCAGGTGGCAGACGGGGCTTCCATTGTGCGCGATGTAAAATCAGCCGGTGCAGCCGTTATGGGTGATTTCTGGCACATGACATGGGAAGAAACCAATGATCGTGGAGCATTCATTTCAGCTGGTGATTATCTGCACCACGTGCACATTGCCAGCCGAAAACGACGCAAAATGCCCGGAGAAGATGGCGAGGCCGATAATTACATCAATGGATTTAAAGGTTTGAAAGAAATAAACTACAAAGACTTCGTAAGTTTCGAATGTGGTTCGGTAGGCGATCCGAAAGTTACCCTACCCGAGGCAGTTAAACTGATGCGCGGGCAATGGGAACAAGCCTAAGAACCAGTCATCATATCAATCAATTCTGCTTAAGAAAAAACCCTGCATCCATCTGGATACAGGGTTTTCTCTATTATAAACGGCCTGTAACTATTCAATCCTGTAATTTACCAACACATTACCCTGTGAACCAACAACAAGGTTATACCACGAATCGGCATCATTAAACTTTCCAAATATAAATCCCGTATCTCCGTCCAGCGGCATTCCCTTCATCACTGAACCATTTTTATCGAGCAGATAAACTTTATTTTCGCCTTTAACCACAACACCAATTTTCATGCTTCCGTTCATCGCACAAACGACAGGCACTTCCGAAATAACATCGCCGAAATTATGCTCGCCTATTTTCTTTCCATCGGTTGAGAAAACAGTCACTTTTTTCCCATCAGCAAAAATATATTCGGGTGAGCCGTTCCCGTCTAAATCCTGCGCAACAAAGCGGTGCGCGGCGCCAAACTTGCCCAACTCTTTTACTTCAGCCTGACCCGAGAAATCGATTATATGAACCCGCCCCGACTGATCAGTACAAATTAACCGCGCATTTCCGTCCTTGGCAAAATAGACTGGATTCGAAGATCGCACAAACGATTCGGGCTGTCCATCACGTTTTTTCCCCTGCCTGTCGAGAAAATAAATATTTTGCTTGTCAAACACAACCAGATAATCTTTCC
The DNA here is from genome assembly GCA_035353575.1 of Prolixibacteraceae bacterium. Classification (GTDB taxonomy): domain Bacteria; phylum Bacteroidota; class Bacteroidia; order Bacteroidales; family Prolixibacteraceae; genus Aquipluma. The sequence goes on from DAOPZV010000002.1 coordinate 51,510, forward strand.
CGTTAATATCGTAATGTTGAACCGGCTGTGTTATTTCGCCGTCAGCACCCTCAAAACTCCACTTCGGAATTAGTTTTCCGAACAAATCGTAGAGGTAAATATTTCTGTCTTCACCTGCCAGAATAAACCGATATTCCCTGTTATTCCCGTATTCGGCAATGGCAACACCATTCGAAGCTGTCGATTTAAGATTCACCGGAAATTTGCCAACCTTGTTTCCAAGTCTGTCAATACAAAACAATTGTGTTTTTGTATTAAACATATACTGGAACTTATTATTGTGGAAGAGATCAATCTGATGAATATCTGAAATAATTTCGCCCGGCACTTTAACCGTCCAAAGCGCCAGTCCTTCTTTACTGATAAGCGAAACATTGCCTTGATCGTCGCTCACGACAACTTCCCTGTTGGCCAAATCCTTGTGGTTAAGTGTGAGAACAGGCCTTTGCGTAATTTTTCCGTCGAGCCGAAGCTGCCACACAGCCTGAGGCTCTTCTTTAATTGCCGGATCGTATTTAAGCGATAACTGGTTTTTCACCATTTTGCCCGAAACCGAAAACTGCCAGCAGAACGTGCTGAATTTACGAATGGCATTTTCGCTTCCGCCAACACTCGCACTTATTTCCGGCTTCAGAAGGGCATCCTTCAGGTGAAATACTTTGGGCACCTTTGCGTATAGGTAAAAGTTTGGCTTCGGCTGCGATTCCTTGTTCGAAACCTGATATATTGAATCGTTATTCAGCGTTTTCTCCGACACCAGATTTTGCAGGTAATTCTTCATTCCTGGCAGGTTATCTCCACAAATGAGGTAATTCCCATAAATCGAATAAAATTGTGAATTAATGCCTGAAAACACTCTGCCAAACAAATTCTCAGCTACATTACCCATGGGCAAATGGAAAATATTGATCGACTTTTTGCCATTCGAAAACTCCGTTTGCAAAGGCTCATCACCGGTTTTTCCCGAACTGCGGAATTCTGAGAACGCTTTCGCAAGCTTTTCCTTTGCTTCTGATGGCTTGGTGAGTTCTACCACAAAAAACCGGTTCTGATTGGGAGCCGACTTGTTGATGCTGGTATAAACGCCGGCAACCTGGGTTCCTACCGCCTCTTTCAACAACCGCTCCAGGTCAACGCTGGTTTTCTTTTTAAAATCGATCATGCTCATTTCGCGGGCATAAAATGTCCCTTTGGTCCGCATATACGCCTCGTATTGCTCGATATATTGCCTTGCATTTTTCAGATTTAACGCCACGAAAAACGACGAATTCACCGGAATAGCAGCATCAATGGTAAACTTTTGAGCTTCCTGATTGTGAAAAATGTTGAGATACGTGTCTGTCGAATCTTTTGTAACACTGTAGCCAACCATTTCAAGCGATTTTGGTTTGGCAAATAAGTCAATTCCCGACCAGTGCGAGTAGGAGTTGATTTGCGATAAATTTTTCCTGATTTCCGGAGCAACCATTTTAGACAGAAGCGACGAAATTGTCTGGTGATTGATAAAAATATTGGCCAATGCTGTTTCTTCAATCGTTTTATAAACTGAAGTAAACTCACGGTTATTTAGCAGGTTTGTAGAGTTCGACTGGCGAATGGCTTCTTCAACTAAAATAAAGTCTTCGCTGGCCATAAAAATATCATTCACACAAGCAAAATAAAAACTGGTTTCCGACGATTTAGCATACACAATAGATGTATTGTCGTAACTTTTTCTGGAAATTGTGTATTGGCCGCCTAACTCACGCGAAACCACATCAACCGCCGAGCCCGATTCGCCTGAATTATTTAGCTGAACCAGCAACAGGCTGGCCAATTGGTTCTTTCCACTCGGATTTATCGAAACAATAACCGATTTGTTCTTTAACAAATCCGCCACGCCGGAATGACTTTCGGCAAAATCGTGAAATTTCGTAATCTCCGACAAAAGACTTCCGAATTCTGGGATAGCTTCAAGCTCACCAAACAATGCATTTCCACCTTTAATCGTCTTAAAGAATCCTTCCTGATCTTTGATTTCAATTATCAGAGGGCTCTTCTGAGGAACAGCCTTATAGGCCGGATTCTGTTTGGTCGAAAAAGTTTGAATAACAACTTTTTTAGGCTTTCGCGGAAAATATTTATAGCCTACATATACAAGGCCTGCAGCAACTATAACGGCCCCGAGAATAAGGATTAGTTTTCGCATACACGATAGATTTTATCTCAAAAATACAAAGCTTGAAGAATATTAGAATTATGAATCCTGAATTTTCGAACGAAAAAATCATTCGGAATACCTCATTCAAGATATAGGATCACTGTTGCTTTACTTCCGAGGCATCAACTATTTTATACAATTTATCAGATTTCCTGATTTTTGTATCCATCGGAATTGAAATGTATGATCCCTTCGGCGCTTCGGTAACCGGCTTCATATCAAGCTGAATCTCTGAAACTGTTGTTTTTATTAAACCAGTGGTTGGCCCGGTGATGTATATCTCGTCGCCAATTTTCAACGGCCCCGTTTCAAGCTTAAATTCAGCAACTTTAATGTTCGAAAAATAATTTAAGCCCTTTCCTACGTACACTTTGCGACGAGTGGCAAGCGAACCATAATTTTTGCTCCATTCGCCCAATCGCTGACCAAGGTAGTAACCATCCCAAAATCCGCGGTTGAAAACTGTTGCCAGCCTATTGTCCCAGTCAGCAACCTTTTCATCGGTAAATTCATCATCGAAATAGGCCTGAACTGCCTCGCGGTAACATTCGATAACGGTATAAACATATTCTGCTGAACGAGCCCTTCCTTCAATTTTCAGCACAGTAACACCAGCATCGAGCACCTTATTCAGGAAATGAATAGTTTTTAAATCCTTGGGCGACATGATATATTCATTGTCTATCTCAAGTTCAGCGCCGGTATCTTTATCAGTGACCACATAAGCGCGGCGGCAGGTTTGCATGCAACTTCCGCGGTTTGCCGACGCATCCATCTCGTGCAGGCTCAGGTAGCATTTACCCGAGACAGCCATGCACAAAGCGCCGTGAATAAACATTTCGAGCCGAACCAGATCTCCGGAAGGCCCTTTTATATTCTGCTCGCATATCTGGCGCGAAATTTCTGCGACTTTGTCCATTGTCATTTCGCGGGCCAAAACCACCACATCAGCAAACTGCGCGTAAAAACGAACGGCCTCTATGTTTGTAATATTAACCTGGGTTGAAATATGAACTTCGACTCCAACCTGACGGGCATACATGATAGCAGAAATATCGGAGGCAATAATCGCGGAGATACCCGCATTCTTGGCAGCGTCGATTATTTCGTGAAGTTTTGTAATCTCGTTATCGAAAACAACTACGTTAACCGTCAAATATGTTTTTACACCATGTGACTGTGCTGTTTCGGCAATTTGCTTTAAGTCGTGAAGCGTAAAATTATTCGACGACCGAGCTCGCATATTCAACTGCTCAACGCCAAAATACACCGAACCGGCCCCTGCCTGAATGGCTGCAATCAGCGATTCGTACGAACCAACCGGTGCCATTATTTCAATTTCTTCTCTTCTCATGCTACCCTAAAATATTGAGCTGCAAATTTAATCTTTATTTTGGCTCAGGATTAATGAATCAGACGCACTCCCCTCTTAAAAGCAGAAACAAAAAAAGAGCGGCCTCTATCGAAGTCGCTCTTCCTTAAAAATGAGGGAAATTCATTATTTCAAATCTAAATCGTAAGAGTAAGATTTGCTATCAGTTGAAAGTACAACCTGGTAGTTTCCTTTTTCAAGTTTCGAAAGATCAAATCCTTCGAGAACATTGAATTTGCTTCCAATCTGTTTTGAATAAACCAAGTCGTTGTTTGCGTAAAAATCAAGACTCATTTTTTCTTCCGGGAAATTCAAATACGACACTTTCAATACACCATCTTTGTATGCAAAGTAAGGAGCCATCAGGTTCTTTTCTTTACCTACAGCGATATTGTCTTTTTTATCGATTGTGAAACCACGTTCACTGGTTAAGCCATTGGCGTTAACGGTTAATTTGTAATTTCCTTCTTCAAGATTCGAGAAATCGAATACTTTACGGAAGTCGCTGGTTTCAGCATCTGTTTCCTTGTAATAAACTTTTTCTCCTTTTTCGTTTTCGATGCTGATCTGCAAATTAGCGGCATCAATAGTTGAAATTGCAACAATAGCAGATTCTGAGTTCAGTGGAAGAATGTTCATTTTTAAATTTCCACCGGCCATTAATGTATTTGCAAATGCTACAAATGCAAACAACATTGTTAATTTTGAAATTGTTTTAATCGTTTTCATTTTTCATTGTTTTAAAAGTACAATGCAAACATACATGTTTTGCAACATACATGCTGAAAAACATACATTAAGTATCCATTATCCTTTCGTTAACGCGCACGGCGAAGTTTAAGTGAATGTAAACAATTAAAATTCAAAACACTGATACTTAGCAAATTATAAATTCATCAAATTTGGATGACCATCAATCTATGGAAATAAAAATATTACAATTACTCGACGGAGCTAAAAATGCAAGGGGATTAACCGTAATAATAGATGTTTTTAGAGCCTTCTCTACTGCATGCTATGCCTTCGGTGGCGGAATAAAGTGCATTTTCCCGGTTGGAGATATAAATTCGGCCTACCTGATGAAAAAACAAAATCCGGATTACATTTTGGTGGGTGAAAGAAATGAGCAAAAACCAGAAGGATTCGACTTTGGCAATTCGCCTTCACAGCTTTTAAAAGGCAATTTAAGTGAAAAAACGATGGTTCACACAACAAGTTCCGGAACTCAGGGAATAGCAAATGCAAATCAGGCTGAAGAAATTCTGACAGGCAGCTTTGTAAATGCACAGGCTATTATTAATTATATACGCCTGAAAAACCCAAAACAAGTTTCGCTTGTTTGTATGGGCTATAGCTGCCAGTACCCTACCGATGAAGATACCTTGTTGGCAGTATATATAAAGAACGAGTTGGAAGGCAACCCAAACGATTTTCAAGCGATGGTTGAACAAATAAGGAAAGGCGACGGCGCTCGCTTCTTTGCTCCCGAAAAACAAGAATGGGCTCCATCTGAAGATTTTGATCTTTGTTTGTCGCTCAACCGATTTGACTTCGTATTAAAAGTTGAGCAGGAAAACGGTGTAAATTATCTGAAGAAGATAACTCTCGCCTAAATAACGGTAAATAGTAAATTGTCTAATTGTAAATGTCTGTGATGAAAAAATACAACTTCGACGAGATTGTCGACCGCACCAACACCAATTGCCTGAAATACGATGCCCGGGGCTCGTTCTTCGGGAACCCGGATGTTTTGCCACTTTGGGTAGCTGATATGGATTTCCGCACACCCGATTTCATTGTCGATGCAATAAAGAAAAGGGCTGAACACGAGATTCTTGGCTACACATTTCGCCCGGAAGCATATTCAAAATCCATTATTAACTGGTTAAAAGCAAGACACAATTGGGAAATTAAGGCGGAATGGATTTCCTTCAGCCCCGGAGTGGTTGCGGGACTCACGCTGGCAATTCAGGCACTTTCTGAACCTGGCGACGGAGTAATTGTTCAGCCACCGGTTTACAACCCCTTCTACGACTCCATAAAAGGTAGTGGAAGGCAGATGATCGAAAATCCGCTTAAACTGGAGAATGGCCGTTATTATTTCGATTTGAATGACCTCCGCAGCAAAATAACCCCAGCGACCAAATTGCTGCTGCTAAGCAACCCGCATAATCCGGGCGGAATGGCCTGGACCAAAGCCGAACTTTCTGCATTGGCACAAATTTGCCTCGAAAACAAAATCATCATTATTTCCGACGAAATACATTCTGACCTGATTTTTGAAGGACACAAGCACACGCCATTAGCAGGAATTTCCGAAGAAATTGCGCAAAACTGTGTGACCCTGATGGCGCCCAGTAAAACATTCAACACCGCGGGGCTCACCACCTCGTTCCTGGTAATTCCGAACAAGCGTCATTTTGTGGCATACGAGCGTGTTATGCGCCTGCCACACCTGCACATGGGTAATATTTTCGGAACCGTTGCCCTCGAAGCAGCCTATACCCACGGAGAAGAATGGCTGAGCCAGCTTTTGGTTTATCTTCAGGATAATTACAAATTGCTGGAAAGCTTTTTTGCCGAAAAAATGCCAGAAGTAAAAGTTATGCGCCCCGAAGCCACTTATTTGATTTGGATTGACTTCTCGGCTTACGGACTCAGCGACGACGACCTGAACCAAAAGCTGATTGAAGCAGGGGTTGGTTTAAACCGAGGGGTTCAGTTTGGCAAACAAGGCTCCGGATTTATGCGCATGAATATCGGTTGCCCACGATCTATTTTGAAGGAAGCGCTGGAAAGAATAGAAAAAGCGTTTGACAAATAGAGGGCTCTCGCTATAACAAAAAAACAGCGCCCCGAAAGATATAACCTTCGGGGCGCTACTATTATCTTGAAATTCAAATCATACCGATTCGGCCAACACAATTATTTTGTTGTCTTTGTTTTCAATAATTCCACCGTCAACATCAAAAAAAAGTACATTCCCGTTTTCTTCTTCAATTTTAATCTTCCCTTTCCCCATAGTAGAAATAATGGGAGCATGATTCTTCAAAATTTCGAATAGTCCATTGTGCCCCGGAACCTGAATGAGGGTCACCCGACCAGAATAGACGGTTTTATCAGGAGTTATAATTTCGACTACCATATCATATAAAGTAAAAAGTAAAAAGGCAAAAGTAAAAAATCCGGGTTATGCGCCTTGCAGCAATTTTTCGCCTTTTTCAATTGCCTGCTCAATGTTACCAACAAGGTTAAATGCAGCTTCCGGATATTGATCAACTTCGCCATCCATAATCATATTGAAACCTTTAATGGTATCTTCAATAGGTACCAACTGTCCTTTCAAACCGGTAAACTGTTCGGCAACAAAGAACGGTTGCGAAAGGAAACGTTGCACACGGCGGGCACGGTGTACAACCAGCTTATCTTCTTCAGAAAGTTCGTCCATACCCAAAATGGCAATAATGTCCTGAAGTTCTTTATATCGCTGCAAAATCATGATTACGCGCTGAGCGCAATTATAATGATCGTCGCCAACAATTTCGCGGGTAAGAATTCGCGAAGTTGAGTCAAGTGGGTCAACCGCCGGATAGATACCTAATTCCGAAATCTTACGGCTCAATACAGTAGTCGCATCAAGGTGCGCAAATGTTGTAGCTGGAGCAGGGTCGGTCAAGTCGTCGGCCGGCACGTAAACCGCCTGAACCGATGTAATTGATCCTTTTTTAGTTGAAGTAATGCGTTCCTGCATGATACCCATTTCGGTAGCCAGCGTTGGCTGGTAACCTACTGCAGAAGGCATACGGCCAAGAAGTGCTGACACTTCGGAACCAGCCTGGGTGAAACGGAATACATTATCAACAAAGAACAAAATATCCCGACCTTTTCCCGACGATCCGTCACCATCGCGCAAACTTTCGGCAATTGTCAAACCCGACAAACCTACACGGGCGCGGGCACCAGGAGGCTCATTCATCTGACCAAACACCAACGCAAGTTTCGATTTCTTCAAAGCTTCCATATCAACTTTCGAAAGATCCCAATGACCTTCTTCCAGTGAATGTCTGAATTCGTCTCCATAATCTACAATCTTTGCCTCAATCATTTCCTTGAGTAAGTCGTTCCCTTCTCGGGTACGCTCTCCAACCCCGGCAAAAACCGACAATCCGCTGTGAGCAAGTGCAATATTGTTAATCAACTCCTGAATAAGAACTGTTTTTCCAACTCCGGCACCACCGAATAAACCGATTTTACCTCCTTTTGCGTAAGGCTCAATAAGGTCGATTACCTTAATCCCAGTGAAAAGAACCTCAGTTTCAGTAGTAAGTGTTTCGTATTTGGGCGGCTCGTTGTGGATACTCAATCCGTTTTTAGGCAGCTGTTCGAGCCCGTCAACAGAATCGCCGGTAACATTAAGCAAACGGCCCAACGCGATGTCTCCGCTAGGCATTGTAATTGGTTTTCCCATGGGAACTACATTCATTCCGCGGCTTAACCCGTCGGTAGAATCCATTGCGATAGTACGAATGGTGTTTTCTCCAATATGCTGTTCGCATTCAAGAACCAGTTTTCCCAATTCGCCCCTGTCTATTTCAAGGGCATCATATATTTGCGGAAGTTTGCTTCCTTCAAGGTCGAAAGTAACGTCGATAACCGGACCAATTATTTGCGATATTTTTCCAATATTCTGAGCCATACTTCTATTTTTTAACTAACAAATTGAAGTTATTATTTTGAGCTTTTTCAAGACTTTAAAAGTGACAAAAAAGATTTTCAGATCAAAAAAAACGAGATGAAAAATTTCTAGTGATCTCTGCTTAAAATCAACCGAGCTAATTTCTTCATTTCTGTTTTTTTCTCTTCGGGCAGCTCAACCTCGTCCAAAATATCCACGGCTGCCTGAAAATAGAAATCAATCTGTCCTTCTGTGATTCTTTTTATATTCAACTGATTATAAACTCCTGATATCTCCCGAACTTTCTCCTCCGGATTGAATTCTTCCTTTTGAACCCAATTCAGAATTACAGCTTTCGATTGAATATCCGAAATTTCCAGCGCTTTTAACAGAAGAAAAGTCTTTTTGTTCGCCACAATGTCTCCGCCAATCTTTTTTCCAAATTTAGATTGATCGGCAAACACATCAAGTAAATCATCCTGAAGTTGAAACGCAATTCCCAGATTCAAGCCAAAATCGTAAAGCTGACAAGCCACTTTTTCCGATGCGTCGGCGGCTAAAGCTCCCAACTTAAGACTGGCCGCCAGCAGAACTGCCGTTTTTAGGCGTATCATATTCAGATAATCTGCAATAGAAACCTCGAGCGACGATTCGAAATCCATATCATATTGCTGCCCTTCACAAACTTCAAGGGCAGTTTGTGAAAACAACCGAATTATTTCGGGCAATCGGGCCGAATTGGATTTAAGCAAATATTCATAAGCCATAATTGACATGGCATCGCCCGAAAGAATAGCGATATTTTCGTTGTACTTTTTATAAACCGAAGGGTTGTTTCTCCGCATTTCCGCTTTGTCCATAATATCGTCATGAAGCAGCGTAAAATTGTGAAAAACCTCCACGGCCATCGCAACCGGCAAAGCATCAGTTAAGTTATCCCGAAACATGTTGTAAGCCAGTAATACCATCGCCGGACGAAGTCTTTTCCCGCCCATCGAAAGGGCATAGCCTATTGGCTGATAAAGGTTTCCGGGCTCAGTTTCTGATAAGTTCTTGATTTCTCTTTCTACTTCAGAAGTAATAACCGACTGAATATCATCGAATGTGTACATATAAATTTTGAAAGGAAGAAAGATCTGATGTTAAATCGCATACTTTCTCCGGATATTTGATTTTTCAGGAATTGAAGATTCATTTCAGATTCGGTTGTAAAGTAACCGGTTCAGGAACTCGTCCTTAAATTTGGGCGAAATGGGAAGCTGAGTTTTATCCCTCATCTCGACCACACCGCCATCGGTTTTTAAATAGCGGTTAACGTTCTTCAAATTAATTAAATGCGAGCGGTGTATTCTGAAAAAACCGTGAGGAACAAGCAAATTGTCGAAATCGAGCAACGTTCGGCTTACCAAAACAGAAGTTCCATTCTCGAAATAAACCCTTGAATAATTTCGTTCGCCTTCGCAACGAATAATTTCACTCACTTTAACAATGGTGAAACCGTTTATTTCAGGCAGCGCAATCGTCTGCTCATGATCGTTGCCCGGGTTCAAATTCTTCTTTAGAACTTCTACCCTTTGTTTTTCCCGAAGTACCGGGATATCGTTTATTCGATTAATTGTTGAACGTACATTTTCGATTAACACTGGCTTAACAATGTAATCAAACGCTGAATATTTAAAAGCAGTTATGGCGTAGTCGCTGTACGAAGTGGTGAAAACCACTTTAAAATTAACATTCGACAACTTTTCAAGTAAGCTGAACCCTGTACCATCAGGCATCTCAATATCCAGGAATATCAGTTCGGGCTTTACTTCGTTAATTAAAGCAAGCCCCGAAGCAACAGAATCTGCTTCGCCAACAACTTCTATTTCCCGAAAATTCTGCTCGATAATTCGCCGTAATCCTCTTCGTGCAAGTTGATCGTCATCAATGATAATCGTTTGGTACATCAAGTCAGTTTTCAATTTAGAGTTTAAAAATACTACAAATGAACAAACTTCTAACCATCCAAAACTTTTTTTTAAAACTAGACATCGTAGTTTTCTTTAATCTAAATAGTCACTCAGTTGTTTATATGCATAATTTTGCCGACAAATTTAATATTAAATGGATTTAATTTTAATCATCGAGTCGTCAACTGAAATTTGCAGTATTTCAATTTTAAAAAACGGAAAGCTTCTCGACTTTTTAGAATCAGATGAAGGTCAAAATCATGCACGATTGGTGACTGTTTTTGCTGACGAATTATTGAAAAGAAACAATATAAAGGCTAGCGATTTAAAGGCTGTCGCCGTAAGTAAAGGACCAGGATCATACACTGGCCTGAGGATCGGAACATCGGCTGCAAAAGGAATTTGCTACGCTGCCAATATTCCGCTCATCGCAGTAGGTACACTTGAAGCTATGGCAAAACACGTCTCGCTCAATCTGGAAGAATATCAGATTCCATCAAATCGGCCGTTGTTATTTTGCCCAATGATTGATGCCCGGCGCATGGAGGTTTACTCGATGCTGTTAAAAGACTCAGGCGAAATTCTTAAACCAATTACGGCAGAAATTATTGACGAAGCTTTTCTTCATGAAGAACTGGAGTTGAACACTGTAATCTTCTTTGGAAATGGATCAGCCAAGTGTGAAACCGTAATTAATTCGCCAAATGCATTTTTTCTGAAGAATATTAATGCTTCGGCACGATATATGACTGAATTAGTATGGGAAGCGTACAACAATAAGCATTTTGAAGACGTTGCTTATTTTGAACCATTCTATCTCAAAGATTTTGTCGTAACAGTTTCAAAGAAAAGCGTACTGTAATGAAATCAAAAATTTTACTTTTTCTGCTTTTGGCATTCGTTGGTAAGCTGAGCGCCGATCCGCTCGAAGAAATGGAGTACATTCTTCGGTTTGGGTTCATTAAAGGCGGGCGTGCAACCCTTATTGCAGAAAAAGATAAATTGAACAAAAAACCAACCATCCACTACAAAATGCGAGGCAGAACTACCGGCCTTGTTGACAAGATTTACGAAGTTAACGACGTTTACGAAAGTTGGGTCGATCCAGAAACTTTCCTTCCTGAGAAATCTATACGAAATGTGAAAGAACAAAAATACCGATTTTACGACGAAGTGACCTACGACCACGAGAACGATTCTGTATTCAGCCAAAAATCAGGTCATCTAAAAGTTCCGGATAAAGTAAATGATCTGGTGAGTGTTTATTTTTTTATCAGGCAAAACAGTTATTTCGACGATTTACTAGCCGGGAAAAAGGTGCAGATACCAGTTTTCCACGGGAAAGATCTGTTTTTAATTGAGCTGAAATACGTCGGAATTGAAACAATTAACACTAAAATTGGGCGTAAACAATGCTATGTTGTTTCTCCTGTAGTTCCGAAAGGAAAGTTGTTTAAGGATTCTGACGATTTAAAAATTTACATCACGAAAGATCAAAACAGGCTACCGATCTACGCCGAATTTGAGCTGGTGTTAGGATCGTTGAAATGCGAACTCGATTCGTACAAAATAAACGGTGTAAATCAGCTGGTTAACGAATAATG
>DAOPZV010000003.1:0-2639 GCA_035353575.1 Prolixibacteraceae bacterium
ATATGCCCCACGCCAATGGCGCAATGATGGGCCGGTCCTTGCTTCGACCATTCATTCATAAACCGTTTGGCTCCAATCGGGAAACGGTAGCGACTGTTGGTATTTCCGATTTCGAGCACCGGCCCCGGAACTGATTCGCCCTCGGCAACCAGCAGAAATACACCATCTTTCCCCTCAACCACCGATAGTAAAGTTACCGGCCCCTGTTTCACCGACATCTGAATTGAAAGTCCCTTGCCGGGTTTCCCGTGATAAATGGGTAGCGGCACCAGTTTTACACGCCCTTCGGCAATGGCAAAATGGGCAGGGCCGTCGTGACCGAGCATCACAATATCGTCGGCAAAATCCATCAGGTAGAATTCGGAGAACGAGCCACCGGCGCCAAATTCGGCCATAATTTTCATGGCCTGCGCATTTTTTACTTCGCATTCGCCTGCCACCGGTATGTTTTTGCCAGTCAGCAAGGTGTTTCCGGCAATTACCGAAGTCACCATATTTTCGTAATCGTTGCCCGATTCGCCTTCGTAGTAATAAGCCATAGAACCCAGGTTGCGATTTTTCACAAGCTTATCCAATGCCAGCGAAGTTCGCGCAGCACGCTCAATTTCTGCCGTTTCACATTCGGGCGAAACATCAAAAGCAGCATGAAACTCCTGAATTTTAGCCTGAACTTCGGCATCAGTTACCGCATCGCGGTATTTTTTCAGTTCGCACATTTCAAGCAATTCGATGTGCGTGCCAAACACGGCCGACTGTTTGGTGGTGTCGGTATAAACATCAAGCATTCCGCCATAATAGTGCCCCAAAATACCGAGCCGGTTGTTTCGCATCGCGGCAGACACACGTGCAGCTTCGGTCCAGGCTTCAATTTCAAGCCAGGCTTCTTTGTCCTGCAAATACCCGGTTACAAAATCGTATTTTATGCCTGAACGGTTGAATACGCTGGCAATCTCGGGAACCGAGCAAGCCTGGCAATGTTCGAGCCAAACGCCGGTCATTTTGCCACGGTCGCCCAATTGGTTGAAAGTAGCATAGTCCAGTTGCGGGACGGGTTGCAAATTCAGGATAACCACCGGAACTTTTAGTTTTTGTGCCACCGGCAAAACGGTTGACGAAAGTGCATAGGTGGAAACATACAAAAAGACAATTTCTACATCCTGCGACTTCAAAAAATCGGCAGCTTCGCGGGCCTTCACCGGGTTGTCAACCATTCCGGCATCAGCCACTTCAACTCCAAACCCAGCCATTTTGGTTTTGATTTCTTCCTGATATTTTTTCAGATTGCCGAGCAATCCATCAAATTGAGCCCAATACGTATCGAGGCCAATTCCAAATAATCCAACTTTGGTCATATAATATTTTTTTAAAGAGCCCCCGTTAAATCTCCCCTGAAGTGGGAGACTTTGGATGGCACAAATTCACAATACTTTCGTTTTCAAAAAAACATTCTTTTACCTTCTTAAGCCTCCCCTTCGGAGAGGTTGGTGGGGCTTTTATTTAAATACACTTTTCACAGCCTCCAGATAGCCGAACTTATTCTTGGCGTCAGGTTCAAGATAGCTTCCTTCCGTCCATTCATTCCAGCAATTAATGGTCAAAACTCTTGATCCGTTCGGATCGGCTAACAGCCTGTCCTTAGTTATTTGCAGGGCCTTTCTGAAGTTTTCAGGTGTATTGTTTCCAATGATATTCATAAACGGGTAGCCATAATTTCCCCATTCGGAAGAAGGATCGCAGCGAGGACTTGAATCCCAGCCCATTGTCACATTCGGGAAATATGGAATCGGGTATTCGGTTTTGGCTTTATCCCAATGTTTGAGGTATTGATCGAACACCTTGTTGTAATCGGTTTGGCGATCGGGCAAGGTGGCATGGTGAATCCACACATACGAAGTAGCCGAATCGAAACCGAGAAGTTTCATCAGGTCAGCAAAGTTCGCCTTGATTTTTTCAACCGGCAAAATGGGTTGGCCCCAGGCCACCATGTTCCAGTGAATACCCTTCAGTCCGGCGGCAATGGCCTTTTTGTTCAGCCGATCCATTGCAGCCTTGGTGGCTTCAATGCTTCCAAATCCTTCGATAAATTTCTGAATGTCGTACACCGAGAAATAAGGCTTTCCGTCGATTTTCCAGTAATTCGGCTTCGTGAAATACTGCGAAATAAGCAAGTCGCCAATTTCGTCGAACCGTTTAGCCGAAACCTTGCCCGGATAAAGCAATTTCTGCGGTGTACCGCGCTTGTAGGGATGAATCTCGACCCAATCGTGGTTGGCCCACATCAGCGCAAACTTGATTTTGTTCGTATTTTTTGCTTTCAGAAATCCCTCGTCAATGCAGCGGTTCAGGAAAGGGCCGTCTTCGTACATGTACCAGTCGAAAATGAAGCAATCGACACCATAATCGGAAGCTGCCTGTATTTTTTGTGCCATCACTTTCGGGTCTTTCTCGTCGGTAAATCCCCACAACGGGATGTTGGGTTGCTGATGTCCGGCAAATTTGGGTTGCGCTGCTTTCACCAGCTCCCATTCCGACCATCCGGCACCTTTAGCTTTTTCGTTTCGCGCATCGCCCGTGTGGTAATTCGGGAAATAATACGAGGCTACGGTTATCTTGCTGTCTTTCTTTTGGGCCGAAAGAAA
>DAOPZV010000003.1:2739-54111 GCA_035353575.1 Prolixibacteraceae bacterium
GGAAATAATACGAGGCTACGGTTATCTTGCTGTCTTTCTTTTGGGCCGAAAGAAAAGCCGGGAACATGCAAAAAATAAGTAATAAAACGATCTGATGTTTCATATAAATTAATGTTTTTAGCCCCCTCTAAATCTCCCCCAAAGGGGAGACTTCAGGTTGAAAATACTCACAACACATTCAATTTAATCACGATAATTTTAGCAAACTACGGCCTCCCACTCCACTTAGGAGAGGGGTGAGGCTTTTTAATATTTCACGCTCAAAACCCGCACCGGGCCAAACAATCCCGAAGGTTGCAGCGCATTTTCAGGCTTGAACGGACTAACCGGGCTCCAGGTCGGTCGTTGCTCTGCAGGTAATTTGCTGTCGCCAATCAAGCGGTTGACCCATGTATTTACCAACTCAATCCGAATGGTATTTTCGCCCTGCTTCACCTGTTTGGTCATGTCGAGCTGATAGGGTTTCGTCCATAAACCGCCGACATAAGTTCCATTGATGCTGACTTTGGCCATTGCTGTAAAAGCGCCTAAATCAACGATCACGTTTTCGCCAGCCGGTAATTGGTCAAGCTTGAATTTGCCGGTATAAAATGCTGTTCCTGAATAATATTTAATTCGTTCGTCGTCAGACTTTGTCCAATCCTGAAGGCTTTCAAAAATCACCGGTTGCTCCGGGCCACGCATCTTCGGGTCGAACTGTACGCTCCACGGGCCGCTCAGTTCGGCCAATGTTCTCGGTTCCGGGTAATTTTCGGCCTTCTGCACTTGCATATTTTTGCTGGCAGGTTTTCTGAAAACAATGAACACACTTTCGTAAGGCTCCAATTTGAGCGGAACTAAAGTGGTCTGTTCTTTTTGCATATATACCGGTAAACTACGCATGTTTCCGGTGGTGGCTTCCCACAATTCGGGCTGCAATCCATTAATTCTGAATTCAGGAGTAACGGTTTTCTCCTCGGCGGTTTGGTTCGTGATGAAATAAATCTCACCATCTTTCAGGGTCCGGTGCCCGTAATGAATGGTTTTATCTTCGGGCAAACGGCAATCGGGCACACAACCAATCAGCGCAAAAGCTTCTTCCATCGACAGTCCGTTCATGATCATTCCTTTACCAACTTTCCTCGATTTGACAGTTATTCCATCCACATTTCCCCATAGCTCTGCCGCCAATTGTTTCACCTGCTGGTCGGCCTGCGGCTGGTTTTGCTGACTGGGAGATCGACTGGGAGCAGGCCCCAAAACCACAGCCCCATCATGCACCAGCTGTTTGATTTTGCTGAGCAATTCGGGACGCATGGTTTCCAACTTTGGCAAAACCAAAATGCGGTACTGTGTTCCATGTGGCAATGTAATCCGACGGTTTTTTACCGTCATGTATTTTTCGATCACTTCGGCATTCATGTAGTCGAACTGATAACCGACAGGTAGCGGCGGATCCGCAATCCCGGTCATTTTCGGGGCATCTTCGCCAATAAAATAAGCGACATCGGCCACATTCAATCCCTGCTGAAGCATGAAATTCGTCCGCTTCAGGTATTGCGTGTAAACATCCATCTGCGAAAACCAGGTATTGTTGCGGTTAAACTCGTTGCCAAACCAGGCATTCATCCCCGGAAGTTTATCGTAAGGCTGTGTAATGTAAACGTGCAACAAGGTATTGTTGATTCCTTCAGCAAAAAAGCGGTCGCCCCGCTGCTTGATGGTTCCCGGGTAGCGGCTGAAAGGCTTCCCGGAGCAGGTGTTCGACTCTGCCGAAATTTTATTTTTTCCATAGATGTGCCCGCACGAGGTTGCTGCACGGTTTTCGATGTCGCCCAGCTCTCCTTCGCTCCAAAATTCGCCGCCAATTTCGTCCGACTGGCCGCCATACATCAAAAATTCGCTCGGAAATCCCCAGTGCCCGTAGCATTCGAGCCAGGTGCGCAACCCGTGCTTATGACTAACATCGCGCAATCCGCCCACATAATCGTAGGCTACCTTGTCGGCCACCATGCGCCGCATGTCCCATAAAAAACGATCCGATTCCAATTCGCTGTTTACCACTTTCCCCTCGTAAACCGGGAAATAAGGCACAGGATCATATCCAAATCGCTGTCTGAACTCTGTGATGAAATCATCGGTAAAATTCTGTCCGCCGGTTTCGTAACTGTCCTGAACTACCACTTTAAAGCACTTGCGGTCGGCTTCGGGAATTCGTTTCAGGATTTCGCCCATGTGACCGTAAAAGTGCATTTCGGCGTGCTCTTTACTCATTTTGTCCACTTCGTAACCGGTAGCCTCGGGCGATGCCGGGCTGTTGACAGTGCCGGTGGGAGTCATCCCGGTGCGGGCAATGATCCATTCGCCGGCAGGAACGTCCCAATTCAGGGTTCCATCAGCGCTCATGTATTTAGAGATATCAAGCACTTTCGCTCCGTCGATCACAGTCGATTTATCTTTGGGCTCGGGTTGCAACGGCCATTGGTAATCTTTCCAGTAAGGTAGCGGCGTGGGGTGCATTTTGGCCAGTATTTTTTCGCTGAAACGCTCAACCTGCGGTGCCGACGAAATGCTTATTTCGGCCAATCCACCGCCAGCTTTTGTGTTCTTAATTTTTACCCTGAAATGGGTTGCTGTAGTTTCGGGAACCGACACCACTCCCGGGGCAAATGGCTTAAACCCTACGTTCAACGCGGTATTGGAGCGATTGAGCTGAAATTGCGAAAGCGTTTGAAACGCTCCGTTTTTATCTTTCGCCTGAAACTCAACCTCGGCCAGCATAGGTTTTTCGGTTGGCTGAATGGCAAAACTGCGAACAGTAAACGGTTCACCGGCATCAATTGAAAATATAATTTCCTGATCTTTGGGTAATTCAATCCCTGTGGTGTTGTTCCCGTCCAAAATATGGGTAATATGCTCCAATGCAGGTGTTGAAGCAATTTTCGAATTCTGGGAATTCAATGCCAGCTGATCACTTTTAGGCGCCGGGTAGGCTATCACTTTTACATCCTGAAAAATTGAATTGGGTTTATCCAGTTTCCCTGAGAACTTTTGAGGACCTTTCACCCGAAGCTCAGAGGTTGCGAGATAGCGCATGGCCTGTTCAGCCTTCACCCACGGACCACCCGACTGGCTCCATCCCGGAGAATTGAAAATTCCGATTTCGATGTTTAGCTCGGTAGCTGTTTTTAAGGCTGTATGCAAAATATCCCACCATTCTTCACTCAACATTTTTACTTTTCCATACGGCACACCATCCAATCCAATGTTGCCGATAAAAGCGCGGTTTATTCCGGCTTTCTTCATCGACTGGAGGTCTTTCACCACACCCTCCTTCGAAATATTGTCCGAAATCCAGTACCAGTAAACACTGGTTTGTATAGAATCAGGCGGCGTAATAAAACCGTTCTCCACCGCTTTCCACGAACCTTTACGATGTTCCGACTTGAGTGATAAGCCAAGAATTATAACGGCTAAAGCCGAAAAAAATAAGAGAAGTCTTTTTATCATGCTTAGTTGGTTTATTTAGCAATTCTTAATAATTATCTTCTATCAGCAAACAACTGAGATTCTTCGCTTCGCTCAGAATGACAGTTTCGTTCAAGGGGAACGCTGTGGCTGGGCGGCTTTGCCGCCCAGCCACAGCCCCAGTAAAACTGGCCATTGTCATCCCGAAGAAGTGAGGGCTCTCTCTCGTATCCGAAAAAATTCATTATCCGATGACAAACTCATAATCTCCCGATCCGACTTTTAAAACTATCCTTCCGTTTACTTTGCCAATAACCTGAATATCTTTTCGTCCTGAAATCGAATTTCCGTCTTCTTTTATTTCTGAAGCAGATTTGGCCGGCACATAAACCAATGCCGTAGTATTAGCCGGAACCGAAACATTCATTTTTACTCCGGCATTCGTCTTTTCCCAGTCGGAGCGAATTTCTCCGTAAGGCGATTGGTAACTGGATTTTGCCCAGCTTAAGTCGCCTACCATTTCGGGTTTGATTATAATTTCTTTGTAGGCTACTGATTTATCGCTCTGATTAATTCCACCTAATCCGGCGTAAAACCAGTCCATCAAATGTCCCAGCATCAGGTGGTTGTTCGAAACATTTTCGAGCGCCGCCCACGACTCAGTTAAGGCAGTGGCGCCTCTTTTTAGTTGGAAGCCATAGCCCGGCACATCGTCGCGGTTATTCATTTCGTAGAGCAATTGCGAACGTCCGCTGTTAGTCAGCGCCTCAACCAGGTAATGAAAGCCCACATCTCCGGCTGTCAAAGGTTTTCCCTGTTCGCGAATCGATTTTTCGAGGTTTTGCATCACCTTTTCTTTATACTGATCGTCAACCAGTCCCACACACCACGGCATGGACATAGCCGTCTGGCTTCCGGTTGAAATAATTCCCGTTTCAGGATTGAAGAATTTAGCATTGAATGCCGCTTTTATTTCGTTTGCCCAATTCGAAAGTTTCTTTTGCTCGCTGTCCTTTTTTAATACACCGGCCATCTGGGCGAGAAGCTTCAAATCGTAGTAATAAATGGCTGTTGCCGTGAGCGATTTGGGTGTTAATTGTGCTTCGCCCGGTTGTTTGGGCCCCAGATCGAACCAGTCGCCCAGTCCGTGCGACAAAATATGGTTATCCGATTTGCTTTTCAGGTATTCGGCATAGCGGTTCATCATTGTCCACGCTCTTTCCATCACCGAAGCATCGCCATACCATTGGTAAATCATCCACGGAAGAATCACTGCGGCGCTTCCCCACTCAGGCGAATCGCGAAAACCACCGCCAAACGGCACATATTCAGGAGCAATGTCAGGTACCAGTCCGTCAGAAAGTTGAGCTTCCATCATGTCGTTCACCTGTTTGGTGTAAAGCCGGTACAAATCGAAATTGTAATGAACGGCGCTTCCCATCAGGAATGTTTGCTCCAGCCAGCCCAACTTTTCGCGGTGCGGGCAATCGGTGAGCACACTTTGCAAATTGCTTTTAATGCCCCAGTTGATTAGCGTAAACGCTCGGTTAAACAGCTCGTTTGAGCAGGAGAATGTACCGGTTTGAGGTGTTGAATTCCGGTTGTGCAGCAATTTCAAATCAACAATTGCAGTTGCACCAGTTGTCATTTCTTTTTCAGGAACTGCACCTTCAACTTTTACATAGCGAAACCCGGTATAGGTGAATCGTGGTTGCCAGGTTTCGACGCCGTCGCCCTTCAGGATATACGAAAAATAGGTTGGCGAACCAGTGGCCGACTGGTTGGGTTGCCCATCGGGTTTAATCAGTTCGGATGGCGTCAGACGAACCTCCTGCCCTTTTTTGCCTTTTACTTTCAATTCAACAATTCCAGAAGCGTTTTGCCCAAAGTCGTACAAATAAGCTCCGTCGGCGAGCTTTTTAATTGTTTTTACCGAAAATGTTTCCTTGATTTCGAGCGGATAGTCGTATTCTTCTGTCAGTTTTCCGGCGGAAGAAGCCACCAAAACTGCGGGCTTCCAAGCACTTTCATTAAATCCGGCGATGTTCCAGCCTGTTTGTTCGAGGCGCGCATCATAATCTTCGCCGCCATAAATACTGGTGTAAGTGATGGGCGACGGTGCGGTTTTCCAATCAGCTCCTGTCACCAAAATCTGCTCAGTTCCATCGGTAAAGCGAATGCGCAGTTGGCCAATCAGTTTCGGATTTCCCCAGGCAATCACCAGTTTGCGGTAACGCTCGCGGTTGATGTTGTAAAAACCGTTGCCCACGATGGCTCCAATTGCGTTCTTGCCTTGCTTCAGGAGTGAAGTCACATCGTAAGTATTGTACAAAACAGTTTTATCGTAGTTGGTCCAACCGGGCGACAGGAACGAGTTCCCAACTTTCTGCCCGTTAATCGATGCCTCATATTGTCCAAGCCCGGTGATGAACAAAGTGGCTTCCTTTATTTTTTTGCCCACTTCAAATTCTTTCCTGAAAAGCGGCACAATTGGCCGGTCAACACACAAATTGCCAAGTTTATCGCCATTCCCGTGCACGCCCGGAACCATCTTCTTTTCGGTTGGCAAATTTTCGAAGCCAATCCATTTCGCTCCCCGCCAATCGGATTCTGTTTCCAGCCCAGTTTTAAAAGTGCCCGGCTTGCTCCAACCCGATTCCTTATTTTCGTTACTCCAGATTCTCACTCTCCAGAAATACGTTTGCGCAGGTTTCAATATCAATCCTGCGGACGAAACCATGTTCGATTGGTCGGAGCTAATTTTTCCTGAATCCCAGATTAGCTTATCGGGAACAACCAGGTTTTCAGGAGAACCTGAAACCTGAATCTGGTAAGCCGTTTGTACTGTATTACGCTGACTATTTGTAATTTGCCAACCGAATATTACCGCTGATTGGTTGACCTTTACGGATTTAAGGTTAACTACCTGTACTCTTTCCGGAGCAATAAGGCTATTGGAAACTGCCACCAACGAAAACGAAAAGATGAAGAGTAAAAGGAAATACTTCATGGTTCAGGTTAATAAGTTTAGCTTTAATTGGTATTTTTGACACTAAGCATCTCGCCTAATAAATTTGTCAATGGTGCAAGTTATGAATAGTTTAATTGCCAGAGTAGCTTAATTCTGACCGAAATACTTTAATTTTTGACACTGACTTACTATTATGCAACATACAATAAACGCTGAAACCAGGTACATCACCTCTATCGAAAAAGAATCTCAGTGGAATTTAAATGTCAATACCGTTGGATTCGAGGCCATTCCGGCACATTCAACATACCCAACTGCCGGGCATCCGCAAGGTTACTATTTCGATTTTGAGAAAGGAAGGGTACTTCAGGAATTTCAGATGGTTTACATTACCCGGGGCAAAGGCATGTTCGTGTCGAAGTTAAAACAGGAAATTACTGTGCCCGAAGGCTCCATGTTTGTTTTATTTCCGGGCGAATGGCATACCTACAAACCCGGCGACCAAACAGGCTGGGAAAGCTATTGGGTTGGTTTTAACGGAAGTTTCGCGCAGGAACTGCTAGCCGACAAACAATCATACATCTCCAACCCGGTGCTAAATATCGGTTACGACGAGGAAATTGTAAGCTTGTACAAAAAAATACTGGATATTAGTGCCAACGAGCGCCCCGGCTACCAAAACCTGCTTTCAGGAATAGTAATTCATTTGCTTTCGTATATCCTCTACCGCGAAAAGAACAAAAATCTGAATGATAAGGAGGTTTTTAATAAAATAGACAAAGCCCGGTTAATCATTCGGGAAAAACTGAACACCGCTATCTCGCCTGAAGAAATCGCGGCTTCGCTGAACATGAGCTACACTTGGTTTAGAAGAATGTTTAAAAATTACACGGGACTGGCTCCGGCACAGTACATTAGCCAATTGAAAATACAGAAAGCCAAAGAGTTGCTGTCGGTAACCAATAAAACCGTCAAAGAGATTGCATTTGACCTTGGATTTGAGTCTGTCGATTACTTCTCGACTCAATTCAGAAAGCAAACCAACCAAACCCCAACGCAATTCCGCAACCTCGGAATTGGGAAATGAGCAATCACAGCTTTATCGTAATTACTTTAAATATCGCTATCAGTATGGTTTATAGGCCGCATTCATCACATTCAACGTTTGCTTAATCCATACCCGGTAACGCGATTCGTACGCCCAGGTGTCACCGGCCGAGGCAAAATCGCAAAAATGAATTTGCTTCGCATTTCGCCCGTCTCCTTCCAGGTCGGTTCCCAAAACCAATGGCGCTGTAAACGACATCCAGATGTGTTCGGGTTTCTTTTCTTCCTGAACGAGCACTACCCGGCTATCTTTGTTTTGAACAACAGCAGTCTCATCAACAAATCCATCGGCAAATCGGGAGTCTCGCGCCAGCAAAACCGGGCCTCGCATGATGGCCTGATAGCCATTAAGTTTTATTAAGCGGCCACTCATATCCAATGTCAGCACAACTTTATCGCCTTTTTTCCACTCCCTGTCAATTTTATAGTAGCTACCTGACTGAACACCTTGCACCGTTTCTCCATTTAATGAAACGGTTGACTGGCCGCTCCATGCCGGAATACGCAAGGATAAAGTAAATTTCTCAGGCTTATCAGGCAGAACAATTAGTTCGATCTGGTCGCCAACCGGGTAGGTTGTTTTTTGCTGAACCGAAATCTTATTTTTTGAACTCAGCTGAACATTTGCAGTAGATTCGCTGTACAGGTTGACCATGATTTCATTTGCAGCAGTCGTGAAAGCCATTTTGGGCAAAAGCGTAAACGCCCGCGGACCGTTGGCATTGCAGCAATTGATATGCATTCCGCATTGTTCTTCACCATGCTGACGCTGCCCTTCCAGCGGACTGTATTTTGCAATTTGCGATCCATCATATTTCATTGAAGCTAGCAGTGCATTGTAAACTGTTTTTTCGATTTGGTCGGCATACATTGGATTGGCTGTCAATCGCAACAGATTATTACAAAGCTTTATCCATGTGAAAGTCACACAGGTTTCCATGGTGTGATACGTTGGCTCGGTTTGCCTTTGCCCGCCATGATAAAAGCATTCGAACGCAGTACCCGATCCGGCCACATTGATTTCGGTGTCAATGATATTCTGAACAGCCATTTCCGACGATTTCAGGTACGACGGTTCGCCGGTAATGCGGTAAAGCTCGAGTAAACCTTCATAGCACGACATCATTTCGTAGGCTTTCTGCCCATTTTCCCAGCCCCACCATACTTTGGGAAACGAAAAGCGGTCGCCAACATTTACTCCGTCGAGTGCTTTACTTATGAGTTGCGGACCATCGGGTGTTTCCCACTGCGCTGCAATATATTTGGCAAAATCAAGGTATCGGGCGTCTCCAGTATGTTTATACAGCAAAACCATTGGTTCCAGTATTGAACTGCTGGGCATTCCGTGGTAATTCCCGGTTTTCACAATATCAACTTTCCCGGGACCAACCTGTGTAAGCAAATGATCGGCAAGCTTTTTAGCGGCAACTAATGCTTTATTATCTTCAGAAATATCGTAATAGGCCAGTAAACCAAGCATGGTATATTTCCTGCCCCAAATGTCCCAGTGCTGCAATTGTGCCTCCTTCGAATAATTCCCAATATATCCGTCCGGAGTTTGTGTGGCCAGTAATCCTGAAACAGCTTTTTTAATGATCGCGAGCATTTCCTGATCACGATTATATTCATAGGCAGCAATAGCCGATAAAATCCACTTCCCCCAGAATTCGGTCTGCCATAAACGGGTCTCATTTCGGCTCCTGAAAGGTTCAATCAAATGCTCGACGTCCTGCTTTTTAATGCGTTGGCTGATGCACAGATTCATTTTGTCGCCCAGATAACCATTGATTACCACATTTGACGGATTCCAGGCATTCATTTGATCAGGTACTGCCACTCTGACTTCGTTGGATTTGGCTCCGGAAGTCAAAATGAATAAAAAGAAAAATGAGAAAAATAAGAGAAGGCGTTTCATCTGTTAGGTTTTAGGTTTAGACAGTAAAAATATATTGAGCGGGTGACTTCGAGTCACCCGCTCAATAAAAGAATTATTATACTTTAGGCAACGACCACGGCGCACGATAGGTGGCTTTGGTCAGGGCATTGGCTTCAGGATCGTTCAGGAACTCCTGCTTCTCAGCGTCCCAAACAATTTTTCGGCCTAGGCGGTAAGCAATATTTCCCATCTGCGAGAAACGGGCAATGTGCGCACCAATCTCAATGTCGCAGTTGGGTTTATTTCGGGTTTTGATACAATCAATAAAATTAGCAGTATGCAAATCGAGACCATTTCCCGTTCCTTTTTTTACCGGAACATCTTCGAAACCTGCTTTGGCGCTCGTGCTTTTTTGCTCTGCCATCACTTCCCAGCCGCTGCGATCGACGATCAGCGTACCGTATTCGCCAATAAAGGCGACACCATGCCCGCGACGTTTAAACTGGGCGCCATAAATACCAATGGTATGATCCCACAAAATGCCGAAGCCGCCAAAATCGTACATAGCCATCATGGTATCGGGAGTTTCCATGGCATCGTCAGGGAAAGCATACTTTCCGCCATTGGAACTCACTGCTTTTGGAACATACTGGTTCATTCCAAACAAGGCATAGTCGAGCAGGTGCACGCCCCAGTCGGTCATTACACCGCCTGCGTAATCCCAGTACCAGCGCCATGTTGCGTGAAAGCGGTTGCTGTTGAACGGACGTTCGGGACGCGGGCCCAACCACATGTTGTAATCGACTCCGGCAGGAGCCGCGCCATCAGGCACAACCGGAATGGATTTCTTCCAGCCCACATACGACCAGGCCCGAACTGATCGCACGCGGCCAAGGTTTCCGGACTGGATATATTTCACGGCATCGAGCCAGTGCGGATCACTGCGCTGCCATTGCCCCACCTGAACCACTTTTTTATAGCGCTGAGTAGCTTTCACCATCAGATTACATTCTTCGATGGTGTAGCCTACCGGTTTCTCGCAATACACATCCTTACCGGCTTCCATGGCATAAATCATCGGAATACAGTGCCAATGGTCAGGCGTTCCAATAATTACCGAATCAATTTCTTTCTTTTCAAGTACTTTCCTGAAATCAGTAAAAAGAGCAGGTTTTTTGCCGGTCATCTTTTCAAATTCGGCTGCACGTTTATTCAGTACATTTTCATCAACATCGCACAAAGCTGCACATTCCACGTTTTTCAGTTTCATGAACGATAACAAATCGACCCATCCCTGGTTGTTACAGCCAATAAGTGCAATAACAACTTTTTCGTTGGCACCCACACAAGATGCGTTCATCAAGGTTGGAAAAACACTCACGGCCGCCGCGATTGTGGCCGATTGTTTAATAAAAGTTCTGCGATCATTAGTCATGTAGTATCTCTTTAGTTGGTTTATTTTTAATTTTAAAGGTTCATATTTGGATTGGTAAAGGTATCAATCCGTAACAAATGTAAAAAAGCTTTGACAGATATTTCTTCACTTTGCTATCGATTGCACAGGCTTGCTCTATTGCCAATTGACAAGCATTTTTTAAAATTTGCTCCATTGAACTTTAAGACAATTTAAAACCAATAAACCCGGACATGAGACCATACATTTTAGCCGAAACCAACTGGAAAACTGTAAAAGACGAACAATACCAGCTGGTTGTACTTCCCTGGGGAGCCACCGAAGCACACAATTATCATCTTCCGTACTCAACCGACAATGTTGAAGCCAGCGAAATTGCTGCCGAATCGGCCCACGTTGCCTGGGAAAAAGGAGCTAAACTAACGGTTTTGCCTTGCATACCTTTCGGTGTAAACACCGGACAATTCGATGTTACACTCGACATTAACCTGAATCCCTCAACCCAGTATGCCATCCTGAACGATGTGATTGAAACACTCAACCGACAGGGAATTTTCAAATTGGTTATCCTGAACAGCCACGGGGGAAACGATTTCAGGCAAATGCTGCGTGAGCTTGGACTGAAATACCCAAAGATGTTCCTTTCCGAAGTAAACTGGTATAAAGTAAAAGAGACCAAAGATTTTTTTGAAGATTTGGGCGAACATGCCGGCGAAACCGAGACAAGCCTAATGCTTTACCTGAAACCCGAATGGGTTCTGCCGCTTTCTGAAGCTGGTGACGGTGCTGCAAAAAAATACAAGTTTAAAGCCATGCACGAAGGCTGGGGCTGGGCCGAACGCCGCTGGACAAGCGTAACCCGGGACACAGGAATTGGCAACCCCGCAAAAGCCACTGCCGAAAAAGGCGAACGTTTTTTCAGGCTACTTACCGAAAAAATTGGCGATTTTTTGTTTGACTTAGCAACTACTTCACGCGAAGATTTTTACGAATAACCGATTATTTTACCAACCAACAATAACCAAATGACAACAGTACAAAAAAAAGAAGCTCCGCCAATTGCGGGGCGTGTAGCTTCCATCGACTTTTTTCGCGGATTCACCATGTTTCTCCTGATTGGCGAAAGCACCGGATTTTTCGGCTGCATCGGCGAAGTGAACAACGGCTTTTTCAAGTTTCTCGCTGAAGAACTCGAACATCACGAATGGCACGGACTGCACTTCTGGGACCTCATTCAGCCATTTTTCATGTTCATTGTTGGAGTGGCCATACCGTTTGCAGTGGCCAACCGCAAAAAGAAAGGCGACAGCGACTCAACCATCGTGAAACATGCCTGGCAACGTTCTTTTTTGCTACTGATGCTGGGCTGGATTTTGTATAACGAAGGAAACGACCACATTGGCTTCCGCCTGCAAAATGTGTTGGCACAGCTTTCGGTCACTTACATCGTCGCTTTTCTCATCCAGAAGAAAAGCTTCAATTTCCAGTTGATTTTCACTTTAGTTGTTTTGCTGCTGGTCGATCTGGCTTACCGCTTCTTCCCGGTCGAAGGATTTAATCAACCATGGGAGCCGCATCACAATTTAGGCGCCTGGGTAAACTCGGTAATTGAAGGCACACCCAAAACCAGCATCTGGGCTACACTCAACGCCATTCCAACCATCGCGCATACCGTTTGGGGCGTGCTTTGCGGCAAACTGCTGATGAGCAACAAATCTCAGGAAGAAAAAATTAAAACACTGATTATTGCTGGAGTTGCTGCATTGGTTATTGGCTTCGGGCTCGATTTGGCCAACATCACACCTATTATCAAGAAAATTGCAACAGCTTCGTTTGTGTTTGCTTCAGGCGGCTGGGCAATATTGGCTCTGGCATTTTCGTACTGGATGATTGACGTAAAAGGCAAATTCGAAAAAGGCGCCAAACCATTCGTCATTGTTGGCATGAACTGCATTTTTATTTACCTGTTTTTCCATGTTGGCGGTGCCGAAATTCTGACGAAGCTTGTTACTCCATTTGTCAACAGCCTGTTGGGCTGGATGGGCACTGTAACCGCTCATTTCCTGATCAGCGGGTCTGTTTGGGCTGCGATGTGGTACATTTGCTACTGGATGTACAAGAATAAAATTTTTGTGAAGATTTAGCTGCCTGAAAACTCTGTGGTTCTCTGTGATTTTTCTCCGTGTAACTCTGTGTAATAAAATAAATAATTGTAACACAGAGGTACACCGATCGATTCACAGAGGGGCACTGAGAAAAACGAAAAAATGCTTAAAGTTCTCCATTTGATTTCTACAAGAACCCGACTAAACGGAGATTTGGGGCTTCTTATTTCCTGATTTTTCCGACAATCGCTGTCAAAATCAGAAACATCACCACAGAAATACCGATCATAAACAGAATGAAACTGCCGATGCGATAGGTTTCGAAAACGACGCCGCCTATTGCGTTGAGAATGGCGTTTCCGGTGAGGGCAATAAACAATACAAGGCTGAAAGCTGCTCCTGAAATTTCAGGGTACATGGCGCCCACATAGCCCAGCATCACCGGAACCGTCGCAGAAGCACCTGCTCCTACCAGCGCGATTCCGATTAGTCCAACTGAAAAAGAACCGCCAAAGCGCATCAGCAGAAAGCCGCCGACAACCACAAACAGTCCGGCCATCACTACTTTCCAGTTCTCCACTTTTTTCAGCACATAGCCCAGCAAAATGCGGGCAACAGTTAAACTGATGCTCATCACAGTAAGCGAAAGAATAGCCGTTTGCGTATCGAGCGCATACATTTCAAGGAAATATTTGGGTGTCCAGGTAGTTACCAGCGTTTCGAAACCGCTCTGGAAAAACAGGAAAAATGCAATTAACTGAATCGCCGGATTCTTGATCATCTCCACATATTTTCGGTATGGAATTCCTTCGGAGTTCTTTGCCTGCGGGCATTTCAGCAAGGCAAACATCGCGATGGGAACCAGTGCAAACAAACCTACCGACATCAGTATCGCCGGATAATCCATGCCCGATTTTAGCAAAACCGAAGTAATCAGCGGAAAACTCAGCGCACCAACGCCCCAGAACACGCCCAGAATGCTGAGGTAAGCGCCTTTTTTGTCGGGATTCAGATCGGATACCAACGCGCTGGTGCCGCCGTTGATTACCCCGCCACCCAATCCGAACAAGAACACTACCGCGCGGATAACATTCAGGTTGGTGGTGCGGCCAATCGACTCGAAGCCAATAAAAAGCAACAACAGGCTGACAATCAGAATAATTTTATAACCAAAGCGGTCGACAATGGGGCCAAACGACACTGAGCCAATCAGCGCGCCGGTGGCAAACAGCGAAGCCAGCAAGCCAATAAAGATCTTATCGACCTCGAACGACCGGGTAAGGTATTCGTTGATGGTGCCAATGGCCACGCAGGTAATTCCGAATAGCGCGATGGCCGCGCAGGCCGCCACCAGCAGAAGGTTTTTGCTGTACATACCGATGAATTTGCAGTTTACTAAAACTTGGAACAAACATACAAAATCCAGATTCGCGAAGAAATGCTAATCCTGAAAATCAAACAAACTGCAGCAGTTCTTTTTGTTGGCTTAACAGTAGATTTTGGAAGATTTTATGTTGTAAATTAGAGACAGAAAAATTTAGATTTTAGATTAGGTGTTATTATACCGCCAAATTGTTAGTATAACAACACCTAATAAGACGATAAAAGAAAAATAACAACCATAGTGTTTACACACTAGTTAGCTTGCATTAAAAAAGAAGATGAAAGATAAACTGAGAACAATAAAAGAAAAAGCAGAGGAAAGTACCTTTGTACCTACTGTTGGTTCTACCCTGCGAGCAGGAGTTGCTGCAATTCCATGGATTGGTGGGACTCTCGACCATTTGTTATTTGATAAGGCGGATGAAATACGAATAAAGAATATCGAAAAGGCTCTTCGAGATATCTCAGATAAAATGGGCCAGATAAGCGAAAATAGTATAAACAAAAATTGGTTTGATAGTGAAGAGGCTATTGAATTATTTAAACAACTAGTAGACAAAGTTCAATTTGAACAAGATACTGCCAAATCATCGACATTATCGAAAATATATGCTATAAGTGGAACTAATGAGTTCTCAACTGACCCGAATAAGTTTGCTGTCTTACAGAAAGTCGCAGAGTTAACAACCGTGCAAAAGAAATTACTCCAGATTATAGAAAAAGTACAGCCGGTTAAAAGACAATTCACTGGAGGGAGTTTGCAATCTTCTGCAATTTCGATATGGTTTGATGATATAATGAATGCTGTGAAAACAAATCCAGAAGGAAAATTCTGGGAAGGAACGTTGCAATTAGATGTTGAGCTGGAAATAATTGAATCATTCAATTTGATTACAAGAACAAATGCTCCCTTGGTAAATATGCGCGGATATGAAATTAGCCGTCTGGGAAAATTAGTATTAAAATATATTAATAACGCAAGCTAACAACTTGCAAATTACATTGCGAGGTTCAGTGGTGCGTTAATATTTAAACACATCATTGTAATGCATAGATATTCAGATATTTATTGGTGCTATTTGATTTTGAGATTTGAAATGGCTTTTCGTTTGTCATTGTTTTAAACTTAAAAATTAGAAATCCAAGTACATATTAGCCTGATAATTACAAATTCGCACTTAAAAGAAATGGTATATTTTTCAAATAACTAAATTTAACGCACCAGCAGTGAAAAACCATCACCAACCTCATGAAAACCAACTATCTGATCAAGCACTTTTTCGGCACGTTCGTTTTCTTCTCCATTATTTTCTTCAGTGCCGGGCGAATCGATTACTTCCAGGGATTACTTTATGTTGCTATCGGTTTAACGATGGCCGTGTTAAATTATACTGTACTTCGAATTGACAGGGATCTTTCGGCGGAACGCTCAAAACCTGGCGAAGGAACCAAATCGTGGGACAAAGCCATCCTTGGATTGTCGCTGCTGGCCACCATTGCGATGTATTGTGTTGCCGGATTGGATTCGGGCCGCTACCACTGGTCACCAGATTTTCATTGGAGCCTTTGCGCATTGGGAGCCTTTTTAACTGCTTCCGGACAACTGCTTTTCCTGATTGCACAAAAGCAAAACAAGTTCTTTTCGAGCACCGTGCGCATTCAAACCGAGCGCGGCCATGCCGTTTGCGACACAGGATTGTACAGCGTAGTACGCCATCCGGCCTACATGGGTATGCTCATTCAAACCATCGGCTTTCCGCTCATTTTTGGCTCGCTTTGGAGCATCATACCGGTAAGCGCATCTATTGTTTTATTGCTTGTCCGTACCTATCTCGAAGACAGAACGTTAAAAACGGAGCTAAATGGGTACGCGTTGTACTGCACAATAACAACGTATCGACTTGTGCCCTTTGTTTGGTAACGATTTGATTTGTAAATTTATCGTACTTATTCATCTAAAATGAAATCGCTAGTGTTTATCCTTTTAAGCGTATTGCTTTCGGGGTGCTGGAACAATGGCAATATGGAGGTTCGTGGAAAGATTCTCGACGAAAAAACACACGTGCTGATTCCTAACCGGAAGATAATTGTACACGAACTCGTCAACAGCGATGAAAACAACAGCCCAACCATTATCGGCGAATTTAGAACCGATAGTTTAGGACAGTTTAATTACCAATTAAGAAAATCGGGAGTCACCTACTTTTACAATTTCGAAATCATGGGCGACTCGGCTTACGACGTATCAAACAACAAATTAGGAATGACTGAATTGAACCAGAAAGGCAAGTTCCTTACTTTTTACATGTGCAAATTAACCGATCTCGTTATTAAAATTGAACGGAGAAGCCGCACCTCTTTTCAGGATACGCTTTTTCTCTCGTGGCAGTCCGACGGGAAAAATGGAGAAGGACTTTACCCATATAAGATACTCAACTTTGGCACAGGTGGCGACATCCCTTTACGATGGGTCGGCGGAAATATCAAATCGATTGTAAAGACAAAAGTGTTTGCCGACAAGAAAGTAGTTGTTCGTTGGGAGCTTTTCAGGCATGGTCGCCCAACCGAATTTGCAGATACCATTTTTTGCCGCCGCGGAGCTGAAAACAGCATTTCATTCAAATACTAACACGATAAAGACAGTCTATTGCGTGTCAATGCCTGCTTAAGCTATTGAGGCCCGGCAAATTGTAGAAACCCATCACTCCATTGTTCTCAGGAAGTTTTTCGGGAATCTTCAACCCTTCAGATGGTTCTATTCATGCGGGATCCGGCCCTAACTTATTCGCTCATGAGCAACCTCGAACTAATGCTCATTGGTAAACTCTTATGTCGCAAAATTGTTTCTATACTCTCTTGAAAACGAATACAAATGAGCAAGTCAAAATCCAACATTAAACCTCAACTTTTATTACCATTGGTTCATTTCCTTCTTCTTTTTGGTGTTTATCATCTGCCCGAATTCCTGCAACGGCATTATCAAAAGCCTCTTCTTTTGTTTTTTGAATTAAACATGCTGCTATTTGTTGTTATTGCCTTTTTCATTGGTAGGCAGAAAAATAAAAACGGGCTCGAAACCTTTGGTTTGTTTTCATTCAGGCAACATAAAGGCAATTTATTCAAAGGATTGATAATTGGATTTTCAATATCTGCCATAGCCAATTTCATACCTGCTTGGCTCAATTGGAGTGAAATTTCCGTTCAATTTAGTTTACAGAAAGTTGTAACCCAAACTGCTTTATTCAGCATTGGAACATTATTTCCATCATTAGCTGAAGATATACTTACACGCGGCTTTTTAAAAGCGTACTTTCCAGAGAAATGGAATATCAAATGGCTAGTCCCACTTTCTGCAGCTGTTTATACGCTCAATCATATTTTCAGACTTAATAAACCTGATGTTCTCCTCTACCTATTCATTTTGGGATTGTTTTTGATGTGGTCGTACTTAGTAACCGGAAGTCTTTGGCTAACGCTTGGTATTCATTGGGGCAGTAATATTGCTTATCAGTTCTTTGCAAATTTAGTTGCCACAAGTCCAATAAAAGAAACCGGCTTAGAAAACTATCTGTTAGCTCTTTGTTACTCAGGCGGGTTCCTTATTGCATTTGCCTTGTACAAGATGAATTTCTTTTCCGTCATTAAGCCTGATCCTTACCAAAACGCTGATCTTTCCTAAATTATTCTAAATTTTAACGATTAACTTTGCCCTGAGAAATCAGAAATTTCATGTCATGATTCAGAAAAAGAAAGAACAGCCCAGCGAAAAACCAAAACTGCATCCGCGCAATAAAAATCGGGAACGATACGACTTTGACAGTTTGATCGCAAGTTCGCCAGAATTGGCCGCGTTTGTACGCCCAAATTTGTACAACGACGACTCCATCGACTTTGCCGATCCGGCTGCAGTAAAAGCGCTGAATAAAGCTATTCTGAAATACCACTATACCATCGAAAACTGGGATGTGCCAGAAGGATATTTGTGCCCACCGATTCCGGGGCGTGCCGATTACATTCATCACATTGCCGACTTTATTGGCCGCAACAACTACGGCAAAATTCCGGTTGGTGCGCATTTTAAATGTTTCGATCTGGGTG
The DNA here is from genome assembly GCA_035353575.1 of Prolixibacteraceae bacterium. Taxonomy (GTDB): domain Bacteria; phylum Bacteroidota; class Bacteroidia; order Bacteroidales; family Prolixibacteraceae; genus Aquipluma. The sequence goes on from DAOPZV010000003.1 coordinate 21,141, forward strand.
TTGGTGCGAGTTGTATTTATCCCATCATTGGGGTAATGGAATACGGCTGGTCGTTCATCGGATCGGATATCGACCCTGTTGCAATTGATTCTGCAAACCGCATCGTTGCTGAAAACGAGACTTTACAAGGCATGGTGGAATGCAAATTGCAAAACAGTCCGAAAGATTTTTTCTACGGAATCATACGCAAAGATCAACAAATCGATCTGACCATTTGCAACCCTCCTTTTCATGCCTCTCCTGAAGAAGCTCAGGCTGGAACACTGCGCAAAATCCACAATCTGCACCTCAATCAAAAAGAACCGGTACTGAATTTCGGCGGTCAAAGCAACGAATTGTGGTGCGAGGGTGGTGAAGAAAAATTCGTTCGAAACATGATTTTGCAGAGCCGAAAGTTCGCACAAAACTGTTTCTGCTTTTCTACCCTGATTTCGAAAGAATCGAACTTAAAAAAAGTTTACCACACACTGGAACAGGCAGCAGTATTTGGTGCCGAGACCATCCCAATGGGGCAGGGTAACAAAAAAAGCCGCATCGTGGCATGGACATTTCTGAATACCGAAGAACAAAAACGATGGAAAAATACGCGGTGGCAGTTGCAACCAGAAAACTAGTTTCAGACTACAATTGTTTCTATAGCATAAATTTTAAAAAGCATTCTCATTTAAAGCTTATGGAGTTTACAGATTCCTTTTCAAACAAAAATCTATCTATTGGCAACAACGATATTGACGACGACCACACCAAACTGATAGAAATTATAAACGATTTGAACGATTTAATACAAACCCGGGGAACCCGCGAAGATTTTGCACGAATCTTGTCGTTGATGACAGACTATTCTCTGACTCATTTCAGGCAAGAAGAATTATATATGCAGGAGTTTGATTACCCAAAATTTAATGTTCACAAAAAATCACATCTCGAATACATCTATAAAGTTTCAAACTATAACCTTGATCTCGCAAAGAAAAACCCTCCTGAACCACAGGAAATAGTTGATTTTCTGAGAACATGGTGGCAAAATCATATTTTGATGCTCGACGCCGCTTATGAAAAGTATCGGAAACAAGCCAATATTGAAGCTACTTACAGGAAGATTTCCAGATTAAAATAAACATGACCGTAATTCAACTTTGCCCATGTGGCTCTGGCTCCACTTTTTGCAAATGTTGCGGCCCGCTTCTTGATGGCACAAAGAATGCAGAGACTGCAATGCAGCTAATGCGTTCGCGTTACACCGCTTTTACCAAAGTATATGTCGATTATCTGATGCGAACACATTCTGCAAAAACCCGACCTGTAGGCGAACGAAAAAATATAGAACGGTGGGCTAAATCAGTAGTTTGGATGGGATTGAAAATCATAAAAGCTGAAAATGGCAATACAGACGATCAAAACGGACACGTGGAATTCAAAGCCACCTACCTTGAAAATGGTCGCCCGGAACAAATACATGAACGATCACTTTTTGAGCGGGAAAATGGGAAGTGGGTATATGTTTCCGGAGTTCATCTCTAGAAAAAACATAATCCGGAGATTTTAGAACCGATATTAACGAAAGTCACCCAGCATACTACTACAAGCAATACACTAGTTTGCACCTACTATAAAAGCAAATTGTTAATTCGCAGTTTAGGGGCTATTTGGTTAATTGAAATCAATTGAAAAAACGATATTTTTGTCTGCAAATTTATTTACTATTTAAAACGGTTCTAAATTATGGCAACACATAAAAAAGCACTTTTAATGATCCTCGATGGATGGGGAATTGGCGATGGCTCTGAAAGAGATGTTATTGCAACTGCTCCAACTCCATTTATGGATTACCTGAATGCAAACTACCCACATTCGCAGCTTTTAACCAGCGGCGAAAACGTTGGCTTACCTGACGGGCAGATGGGTAACTCTGAAGTAGGGCACCTCAACATTGGCGCAGGTCGGGTGATGTACCAGGACATGGTAAAAATTACCAAAGCTATCCGCGAAAAAACATTATGGACTGAGCCTCAAATCGTTAAGGCCTTTACTTATGCCAAAGAAAACAACAAGAATGTTCACCTGATTGGTTTGATTGGCCCCGGTGGAGTTCATGCCTTGAGCACACACATGATTGCCCTTTGCCAGATAGGTACTGATTTCGGACTCGACAATATCTTTATTCATGGATTAACTGACGGCCGTGACACCGATCCTCGTTCTGGATATGGGTTTGTTGAAGAAGATTTGAAAGGATTGAAGGGAACCAACGGTAAATTTGCATCACTTATTGGTCGTTATTACGGAATGGACCGTGACAAGAACTGGGATCGTCTGAAACTGGCCTACGATCTTTATACCGAAGGGAAAGGAGCACCATCAACCGACATTTTGAAATCGATTCAGGAATCGTATGAGGCTGGTATAACTGACGAATTTCTGAAACCAATTGTAATGGTTGATGCTGATGGCAAACCATTGACTACAATTCAGGAAAACGATGTTGTAATTTGCTTCAATTTCCGTACCGACCGCTTGCGTCAAACAACCATTGCATTTACACAGCAGGATCTGCCTGATTTTGGGATGAAAACCATTCCGTTGCAGTGGTACACCATGACCAACTACAAAGCTGACTTCAAAGGCGTCCATGTTATTTTCGACAAGGAAAACCTGACCAATACGATGGGTGAAGTAGTTTCGAAGGCCGGCTTAAAACAAATCCGAATTGCAGAAACTGAAAAATATGCGCATGTTACTTTCTTTTTCAGTGGTGGGCGCGAAGAAGAATTCCCGGGAGAAAAACGATTGCTCGCTCCTTCGCCCAAAGTGCCAACTTATGATTTCCAGCCAGAAATGTCGGCGCCAGTTATTCGCGATTTAATTGTTCCGGAATTATTGAATCAATCGGCTGATTTTGTTTGTCTCAACTTTGCCAATGGCGATATGGTTGGGCATACTGGCGTTTACGAAGCAATTTACAAGGCAGTTGAAGCCGTTGACTCGTGCGTGAAGGCAGTAGTTGAAGCCGCACAAAAAGGTGGATACGAAATAATAATTATTGCCGACCACGGCAACGCTGATAACGCAGTGAACGAAGACGGTTCTGCAAACACAGCACACTCGCTGAATCCGGTTCCTTGCATTTATGTTTCTGATAACAAAAATGCAAAGGTCAAAAATGGTATTTTGGCGGACGTTGCCCCGACTCTTTTAACTATCATGGGCTTGGATATTCCAGCTGAAATGACCGGGAAAGTTTTGATAGAAAAATAATCTTTAAAATATTTAATTCGATCCTGTCAGGTCTTAACCTGACAGGATTTTATTTTGTCTCTATGCTCGAAATAGGCCGAACCATTGTTAGTTTAGATATTTTAGATGAAAAATTTCTTTGCGATTTGCAGCGCTGCAAAGGAGCGTGTTGTGTAGAAGGTGATTCCGGCGCCCCTGTTACTTCCGAAGAAGTGAAAGCCATTCAGGAGGCTTATCCTGAATTTCAATCGTACATTGAAGGCACGCACAAGGAAGAAATTAAGAAACAGGGGTTCTCTGTAATTGATCTGGATGGAGATTTAGTTACTCCATTGGTCAATAACCGGCAGTGTGTTTATTCTTATACTGAAAATGGCATATTGAAATGCGCCATCGAAAAGGCTTTTCTGGAGGGGAAAATTCAGTTTCGGAAGCCGGTTTCATGTCATTTATTTCCGATAAGAATAACAGAATACAAAAGATTTGATGCCGTAAATTACCAGGAAATAGATATTTGCAAACCTGGTCGTGAGTGCGGAAGAAAAGAACAATTGCCACTTTACGTTTTTCTAAAAGAGCCACTAATCAGGAAATACGGAGAAGAATGGTACGAACAGCTTAAGTACGCTGCCGAAAACTTCAAAAAGAGATAAAAAATAGTCATTGTGAGTATTCGCTCATCAATGACTATATCTTCTTTACGGGCAGTATTAGGCTACAATCTCAATCCTGTTTTTCTCCGGATCAAAAGCAGCGCTTTCATAATAACCATCGCCCGTCATTCGTCCCCTGCTGATGATTTCGAATCCGTCTTGATGAAGAATTTCCGTTATTTGATCTACCCGCTCACGCGACCCCACCTTAAACGCAATATGCGCCATCCCAATATAATGCTTGCGGTAGTCGTTTTTGCTATTTACAACTGTTGGCATTTCCATTAGTTCGAGTCTGCCATCGCCCTCGAATGTGAGAAAATACGAGCGAAATTCTTTTGAGTGATTAAAATAGGCCGAGCCCGACATGGCATTAAAGTAATGGGTGTAAAAATTCCTCATTCCTTCCAGGTCTCTTGTCCAAATTGCAATATGTTCTATTCTCATAGCTTGTGTTTTTTGAAATTTCTTTATTTAACGGCTTCCCACTCATCAAAAAACTGATCTAAATAGTCTGCCATAAATTTATGTCTTTTTTCCGCGATATTCCTACCGCATTTGGTATTCATCCTATCTTTTAGCAACAATAATTTTTCATAAAAATGATTTATTGTTGGCGCTGTGCTGCTTTTATATTCCTGAAAACTTGTATGAGCAACAGGAACAATTTCAGGGTCATATATCAGCCGGTTTTTGTGGCCGCCGTATGCGAATGTTCGGGCAATGCCAATTGCTCCAATTGCATCGAGCCGATCTGCATCTTGAACAATAGCCGCCTCCAACGAACTGACCGGAGTTTCTATTCCTGCACCTTTAAAAGAAACCTCGTCGATAACAGCCAATATTTTTCCGGAAAAATCGGGAGCCAAACCCAGTTGTGTTAACCACGCGTTTACCCTGTTATTCTTGCCCTCTCCATGTTTAACCAACTTCCAGTCGTCCAGATCGTGAAGCAAAGCGGCCATTTCAACAACAAACAGGTCTCCACCCTCCTCTTTGGCAATACGAACCGCCATGTTCCGTACTCTTAAAATGTGAAACCAATCGTGCCCGCTTCCGTCTCCCCGGAACTCTGCTTCAATAAATTTCTCCGTTTTTTCTATAAATTCCAGCTGATTCATTCCCTTTCAAATTTACTCAATTAAAAGCTTTTTAGAATAATTACCCGATTTTATTTTACAATTTGTAAATATTGCCAGCCAGTAAGTCTTTTCATTAAAATCGATTCCCGACCAATTCAATTTTACTGATTTTTATTCGACAAAACTCTGACGAACGAGTTCTATTGTTCGAAGATAAATATGGATTCGCCGTTTTGACTACAGTTTTATACTAATAAGTGTTAATCGTTGATTTGCCTAAAAACATTTTAATACTTTTGCCCCAAAATTTGTTTTATATCAGCATTATTAATGGTTCGACAATGAAATTGGAAGAGTTAACAATCCCTGCGATGTTGCAGGCAAGCTTTAGAAATTTTGCAGATAGTCAGTCGCTGATATTTGTTGGAGAAGAAAACCTTACCTACAGGCAACTGGAAGCTGAAGTCAAAAAAGTTGCTGTTTTACTCAGCTCAATCGGCATAAAGAAAGGAGATAAGGTTGCTATTCTGAGCCTAAACATGCCTAACTGGGGGGTCGCATTTTTTGCCACAGCTTCAATCGGAGCAGTTGCGGTGCCTGTTCTTCCCGATTTTCATTCCAACGAAATAAACAATATCCTTCAGCACGCCGATGTTTCAGCCATTTTTGTTTCCGAATCTCTTCGATCCAAATTACAGTCTGTTTCAGAAATAAAAATCATTCATATTGAAGATTTTTCCGGCGAAAATATTCCAGCCCTACAGCCAATCGAAAGCCTGGCCTTTGATTACGAACAGGTGAAAGAAAACGATCTTTGTTCGATAATCTACACTTCGGGAACAACAGGAAAATCGAAAGGTGTAATGCTATCACACAAAAACATTGTATGGACAGCACAGCAGAGTTTTCTTATTCAGAATATTTTCCCTGGAGATCGGTTTTTGTCAGTTTTGCCACTGTCGCACACCTTCGAAAATACACTGGGATTGATTTTGCCGGTAAAATATGGAGCAACAGTTTATTACCTGCGCAAGCCACCGGTTGCATCGGTTCTGCTTTCAGCACTTCAACAGGTAAAACCCACCGTTATGCTGGTTGTGCCGCTAATTATCGAAAAAATATATAAATCGAAGATTCTGGCGGAGATAAATAAGAAGTTTGTAACCCGAAACCTATATAAGACCTCATTTGGCCGAAAGCTGATACATAAATCGGCATCAAAAAAACTTTTCGACACCTTTGGTGGCAAGTTAAAGTTCTTTGGAGTGGGCGGCGCTAAACTCGATAATAATGTTGAGCGCTTTCTGATGGAAGGAGGATTTCCGCTGGCAATTGGCTACGGAATGACCGAGTCGGCACCATTGCTTGCTGGTGCTGGTGTTGGTAAGACTCGCTTTTTATCGACCGGACATCCGATGGAAGGAGTCAAAGTTAGAATCGACAACGCTAATCCGGCTACCGGCTTAGGCGAAATTCAAGCTATTGGAGAAAACGTAATGCTCGGTTACTATAAAGAACCGGAAATCACAAAGAATGCCTTTACAAGTGACGGATGGCTTAAAACGGGCGATTTGGGTTGCTTCGACTCCGACGGCAACCTGTATATCCGGGGCCGCATAAAAAATACGATTGTAGGTGCCAGCGGCGAAAACATTTACCCTGAGGAAATTGAATCGCTCATCAATCGAATGGAATACGTACTCGAGTCGTTGGTAATAGAAAAGAAAGGGAAACTCGTTGCATTGGTTCATTTAAACATGGAAGAACTCGAAAAGAAATATCAAAGTATGAAATCAGAAGCGGTGTTGTACATCAACGAAAAAACCGACGAGATTTTGCGTGACATCCAACTTAAAGTCAACATCGAGCTGAATAAATTCTCCCAGATTCAACGTGTTATACTTCAACCTAATCCATTTGAGAAAACTCCAACTCAAAAAATCAAGCGGTTTCTTTATTGAAATTCGGTGAAAAAACAGTTTTGAAATAAACTTGGAGCCCCGCTAAAAACATAGAATCCAATATCACCAACGCACAGAAAAATAGACATCATCATATGTTTATCTCAATTATTTTGTAAATTTAATGTACAAAATTAAAAATTGGGGCCATGTTTCTCTTAAGCGACAAAACCAGAATCTTATCAGGATACATCTTACTCAATGAAATCCTGCAGATTGAAGAATTCTCGGGGCAAATAAACCTGATTTTAAGAAGAGAACATTTAGACCTCGACAGTAATCTGAATGAAATAATTAAAAGTTTAAAGAAAAAGGTAAAACACTTTTTCAAGTCGGAGATACAGCCTGCCCTGAAATCAAAAATCATAACCCATTTATCGTTTGAAAGGAAGAAAAGTGTTCTGACTGTTTCGGTTACACCTTTAAACAATGGAAAAACACTTTTAAGTTTTGTTGAAAATCCCATTCAAAAATTGCAGGCAGAGAATACCCTTGAGCTTTTAAACCAAGTTTTTCTGGAAATAAATTCAAATTTTCAAATAACTCACCTGTGCAACAATTTCCAAAAGCTTATTGATATTAACCCACCCGACGTTTTGGATAAAAATCTGGAGGAAATTCATTTGTTTGGAGAACAATCGCCCGCCATAATGGAATTGGTTCGCAATACATTTCAATCAGGCGAAAAACAATCACTGGATATGACATTCCCGTTCTCCGAAGAAAGATGGTGGAATGTTTCCACACTTCCTCATCAAAACGCAGCGAACAACCAAAGCTCGGTCTTAATTATTTTTCAGGAGATTACCGAAAGAAAGCTTATCGAACAAAAATACCTGGAAAGCGAAAAAAGATACGAAATGGCCATGGAGGCAGCCGATCTGGGTGTTTGGGATTTTGTTGTTGGTACTGGCAAAACTTATTATTCCAGAAAATGGAAATCTATTTTAGGATACTATCCCGACGAAATCGCCGACGATTTTTCAATCTGGGAAGATTTGCTTCACCCGGAAGACAAAGATCGGATGCAACTGTTTATCAACAATTTTCTCCAAAGCGATCTGCGAATTTATGAAGCCGAGTTCAGAATGAAGCACAAAAATGGTCAATACATCTGGATTAGAAGCCGAGCCACTGCACTGCGCGACGAATCAGGAAGAACAATCAGAATGCTTGGAACTCACCGCGACATTACAGAAGAAAAAAAATCGGAAAGTGAATTCAAAAAGCTTTATCAGGCAATTATGCAAAGCCCGATATCAGTAATAATTACCAATACTGAAGGTTATATCGAGTTTTTCAATCCGGCATTTTGCAGAACAACCGGATGGAACGATATGGAAATTCTTGGAAAAAAAACGAGCATTCTGAAATCTGGATTTCACAACGAAGTATTCTACGAAAAGCTATGGAAAACCATAAAGTCGGGCAACGAATGGCAGGGAGAATTTAAAAACCGGAAGAAAAATGGCGAACTTTATTGGGAGCTGGCAAGTATCTCGCCCTTGAAAAACGCTTTTGGTACAATTACTCACTACGTAAAAATTGCTGAAAACATATCTTACCTAAAAAAAATTGAGCGAGACCTGAAAAAGGCGAAACAGGAAGCCGAGTTAGCCAATACGTACAAAAATAATTTCATTGCAAACATGAGCCATGAAATCCGCACACCAATCAATACCATAATCGGATTTAGTGAACTGTTAAAGCACGAGACCTTATCGCAGCAAAAAAGGAATAAGTATTCTGAAATAATTGAAGAAAACAGTCAGTCGCTGCTTCGATTGATTGATGATATTATTGATATCTCTAAAATTGAAGCAAACGAACTAAAAATAAAAAAAGAAGCCTGCTCTCTTGGCGAACTTTTCTCAGAGTTGGAACTTACTTACAACAATTTCCTGAAGCGCAGAGAAAAAGCCAATATTTCATTATCGTTTCATATCCCCGGCCAAGCTCACCACGACATTATTTTTACCGATCCTCAAAGGCTGCGGCAAATAATCAACAACCTGTTCATAAATGCATTAAGAAGCACTGATGTCGGCCAAATCGAAATCGGATACGACATAACGAATGACAATAAAGTTCAGCTTTTTGTTTCCGACACCGGAGAAGGAATCTCGGCCAGCCAGCTGAAAAATATATTTAAAAGGAACGCCTTGTCCTCTGAACTAACCAATCAAAAATTCTCAGAACCTCTGTTGGGTCTCTCCATTAGCAAGGAACTCGCGATACTTCTGGGCGGCGACATTTCGGTAAAGTCGGTTGTGGGCGAAGGAAGTGTGTTTCTGCTCACAATTCCGTACGACAAAATAAAAATCCCAATGGTTCGGACAACAATAAATCCCGAGCGGCCTCCAAAATATAATTTCAAGGATTTTACCGTTATGATTGCTGAAGATACTTTGTATAACTATGAATATCTGCAAAGCATTTTGAGCAAAGCGGGAGCAAACGTTGTTTGGGCAAAAGATGGAATTGATGTGCTAAAATTGTTTAATAGTTCAAAGATTGACTTAATTTTAATGGACATTCAGCTGCCTGAAATCGATGGATTTGAAGCAACAGTTCAAATCAGGAAACAAGATAAAGACGTGCCAATTATCGCACAGACTGCATACGCAATGGCCGAAGACCGACAAAAATGCCTTGAGTCGGGATGTAACGATGTGCTTACGAAACCGATCCGGATTGACGATGTTCTTTCTACGGTTTCAAAATATCTGAAGAAATAAGTTGGCGAAAAACCTCTGCCGGTTCCTTTTATTAAATTCACTGCTTAAATTTGGGGCTTATAAAAATTCAATCTATGCACATTGACCGGTTCCCTTCTCGACTTCTCGAAAATGCAGTGAATGAATTTGCCAAGCTTCCCGGTATTGGGAGAAAGTCGGCACTTCGACTGGTTCTGCACTTACTCAAACAGGATGCTCAGGACGTTGAAATTTTCGGGAATAGCTTGATTCAGCTGAGAAACGAAATAAAACATTGCAAAACCTGCCATAATATTTCTGACACCGACACTTGCAGCATTTGCTCAAACCCATCGCGCAACCCGGCAATTATTTGCGTGGTCGAAAACATTAAAGATGTGATGTCTATCGAAAACACGCAGCAATTCAAGGGATTATATCACGTGCTGGGCGGCATAATTTCGCCAATGGACGGTATTGGCCCATCTGATCTCGAAATTGAATCGCTGATAAAAAGAGTGAGCGATGAAAAAACAGAAGAAGTAATATTAGCTCTTAGCACTACAATGGAGGGTGATACAACCAATTTTTTCATTTTCAAGAAACTAAAAGACAAGAATATAAAAATTTCTACGTTAGCCAGAGGATTATCAATTGGCGACGAACTTGAATATACCGACGAAGTAACACTTGGCCGTTCGATTTTAAATCGCACAAGTTTCGAAGACTCGTTGATGCGCTAAACAACAAGATTTAAAGCAAATCTATAAGTGAGAAAAGCCAGGTACGCTAATAAACGCGCAAAACGAAAATGACGAACAAAAATCTATACGAATGAAGTTAACCGTAGTAATTGTCAACTATAACGTAAAATATTTTTTGGAGCAGTGCCTTTATGCTGTCACAAAAGCGGCAGAAAAGGTAACCACCGAAATTATTGTTGTTGACAACAATTCGGTTGACGGATCGTGCCAGATGGTTGAAGAAAAATTTCCTGAAGTTATACTCATTGCGAACAAGGAAAATCTCGGTTTCTCCAAAGCGAACAACCAGGCCATCCGAATCTCAAAAGGCGAATATATTCTTCTACTAAACCCCGACACTGTTGTTGAAGAAGATAGTTTCCTGAAAATTGTTGATTTCATGGACAAAACGCCTGATGCGGGAGGATTGGGCGTAAAGATGATCGACGGCAAAGGACGGTTCCTACCAGAGTCGAAAAGAGGTCTTCCAACTCCGGAAGTAGCTTTTTGGAAAATGTTTGGCTTTTCGCGTTTGTTTCCACGGTCGAAGCGGTTTGCAAAATATTACCTCGGTCATCTCGACCCGGAAAAGACCAACCAGGTTGAAGTTCTGGCTGGTGCCTTCATGTTGCTAAGACGCCAAACACTTGATAAAGTTGGCTTGCTCGACGAAGATTATTTCATGTACGGCGAGGACATTGACCTCTCCTACCGGATAACTCTTGGCGGCTATAAGAACTATTATTTCCCTGAAACCACAATCATTCATTATAAGGGCGAGAGCACAAAAAAAGGCAGCATCAATTATGTGAAGGTTTTTTACAATGCGATGATCATTTTTGCATCAAAGCATTTTTCGAAAGGAAATGCCCGCCGGTTTTCCATTTTGATTAATCTGGCCATTTATTTCAGCGCATTTATTTCGCTATGCATCAGGTTTTTAAAAACAATAATGCTTCCTGCCATCGACTCGCTTCTGATTTACATTGGCTTTGCCGTCCTGTTGCCGAATTGGGAAGAGTACAAGTTTGAGCGAGGCTACTATCCACCCGAGTATCTGCACATAGCAGTGCCAACTTATATTTTAATCTGGCTAGTTTGTATTTGGTTTGTTGGAGGTTATCGCAAAAATATTCAGTTCAGCCGCATTTTTAAAGGATTGTTTTGGGGTACGTTGTCAATTCTTGTCTTTTATTCGCTTATCGACGAGAAATTACGCTACTCGAGGGCTCTTCTTTTGCTTGGCTCGGCATGGGCATTCACAATTCTGCCGCTTTACCGATACATTCTCTATAAATTTAAACTGAAAGGCATTGAACTCGACAATACAAAGCGCGTAGCCATTGTCGCAGCATCAGCCGAATCAAAGCGCATTTCTGATTTGATAAGCCAATCGGAATTAAAAATTGAAACTATTGGCTTTGTTTCACCAAACGAGTCGGTTCACCAACATTTTTACCTCGGTAATATCGACCAATTACAAGAGATTATCAGGATAAATAAAATCGACGAACTCATCTTTTCATCCGAAGATATTCCTTCGCAGGAAATTATTCGGATCATGCTCGAACTGAATTCTTTTAACGTCGATTACAAGATTGCTCCTCCTGAAAGTCTTTCAATCATTGGGAGCAATTCAATCTCAACGGCCGGCGATATGTACGTTGTGCACATCAATTCGATTCTGAAAGAAACGAATAAGCAAAACAAACGGATGTTCGACGTAATCACAGCGTTGCTGATATTTCTGTTGTCGCCATTCATGGTTTGGAGTGTTGATTCAGCAAAGGCTTTTTACAAAAATGTTTTCAGGGTTCTGGCCGGAAATTACAGCTGGGTTGGCTATTGCTCGTTATCAACAAACCATCTTCCGCCCATTAAAAATGGTGTTTTAACACCTGCATCTGTCTATTCTGTAGTACTTCCGCAGAAAAAAAAGGATGAATTGGACATTTTATACGCCAAAGACTACAAACTGACAAACGATTTGGAAATTGTATTTAAAGCCTGGAAAAAAATCGGACAACTATGACAACAATGAAACTTGAACTGGGGAAAATTCGTCTTCGTGCTCTTGAACCGGAAGATATCGATATTTTATTCGAATGGGAAAACGATACCGAGATTTGGGAAATTAGCAACACCTGCGAACCATTTTCAAAATACATTTTGGCAAAATACATTAAAGATTCGCAAAGGGATATATATGAAAGCAAACAAATCAGACTGGTTATTGAAACGCTCGACGGAGTTGCAGTTGGTGCCATTGACCTATTCGATTTTGATCCGTTTCATTTTCGAGCTGGGGTAGGAATCCTGATTCATAACAAAAACGACAGAAAGCTAAGTTACGCAACTGACGCACTGGAATTACTTTGCAAATATTCATTGGAATATCTTCGTCTGCATCAACTTTACGCCAACATTACCGAAGATAATATCGCGAGCATTCATTTATTTAAAAAAGTTGGATTCGCGTTGGTAGGAATCAAAAAAGACTGGAGACGAACGGCCAACGGATGGAAAAATGAACTGCTGTTTCAAAAGATTTTGTAAAGAAATAGCGAAAAGCGCTAAAAAAACCTTTTCAGGCTAAAATAGAACATACTTTTGCACCTTCAAATTTTTAAAAGTAATGGAACCCATTTTTCTACCTAAAACGTGGAGCCTCTACAAAAAAGGCCTGCTAAATAAGAATTTGTCGAACGACATTTTTGCCGGAATAATAGTTGGCATTGTTGCCCTGCCGTTGGCTATTGCCTTCGCAGTTGCTTCCGGAGTTTCTCCTGACAAAGGTTTAATTACCGCAGTGGTGGCAGGTTTTATTATTTCGCTGCTTGGTGGCAGCCGCGTCCAGATTGGCGGACCAACCGGCGCCTTTATTGTTATTGTTTACGGCATCATTCAGAAATATGGGTTCGACGGACTAATTATCTCGACTATTCTGGCGGGAATAATGCTGATTACATTCGGGCTTCTCCGGCTGGGTTCCATCCTGAAGTTTTTCCCTCATCCTCTAATTGTCGGTTTCACCAGTGGTATCGCGCTGGTCATTTTTTCAACCCAGATAAAAGATGCGCTGGGACTGCCAATCGAGAAGCTACCTGCTGAATTTATAGCCAAATGGGAAATTTACTTTCAGCAACTGCAAAACTTTAATTCTTCGGCTCTGCTGATAACATTGGGAACAATAATAATCACCGTATTTTCCGGACGACTAATTCCCAAAGTTCCCGGATCGTTCATCGCAATCATTGTGATGACAACAATTGTAGCAGTTTTTGGCGTTCAGGTAAGCACAATTGAAAGTGTTTTCGGGTCAATTCCGAGTAAATTTTCGATAACCGTACCACATGTAGAGATTAGCCAATTGGGTCAATACATGCAACCGGCGCTAACCATTGCTTTACTTGGCGCCATCGAATCGCTGCTCTCGGCAGTAGTAGCCGACGGTATGATTAGTAGCAACCACCGGTCGAATACAGAACTTATTGCACAAGGAATTGCCAACGTGGTTACTCCGTTTTTCGGCGGAATTCCCGCAACAGGAGCAATTGCGCGCACAGCCACAAATATTAAAAACAACGGACGCACTCCAATTGCCGGAATAATTCACGCAATTACACTTCTGTTGATTATGCTGGTTTTTGGGAAATGGGCGCTACTTATACCGATGCCTTGCCTGGCCGGAATCCTGATTGTTGTTTCGTACAACATGAGCGAAATGAAGAGTTTCTTCTCCATTTTGAAAGGTCATAAATACGACATCTTCATATTAATAAGCACATTTATCCTCACTGTTTTCGTCGATCTTACCGTTGCAATCGAAGTTGGCGTTGTTTTATCGGCTCTATTGTTCATGCAGCGAATGTCTAATCTGAGCCAGGTGATTCCGCTCGATGCAGAATCGGACACGCTGGAAAATTACGCCGACATTCCCAAGGGCGTTGAGATATTCGAAATCAGCGGGCCGTTCTTCTTTGCCGCTGCACGTCGTTATGAGGAAACCCTGAAAGACATCAGCCATACCTCGAAAGTGGTAATTATCAGAATGCGCCATGTTCCATTTATCGACGGAACCGGGCTACGCAACCTGAAAGCAACAATCAAAGATCTGAAATCGAGGCGAATACAAATCATTCTCTCGGGAGTTCAACCTGAAGTAAGGGCTGAGCTTGAGAAAGGTGGAATTCCTTCAATTATTGGTCCAGCCAATATTGCCGACAATTTTGACCTAGCTTTGGCCCGAATGGAAGTTATTTTGAAAAAACAGGAATAACCCAAAAGTGATTTTCAGCTAAATAATTGATGAAAAATCGGGTACGTCTGGCAAAAATGAATATGAATTATCGGCATAATTGATTTTACAGCAGTAGTGATCCATTCCGTTGCTCACAACCAGAAACGGCACCCGCAGTTGCATGTTGTAGCGAACCACCTGATCGAAAGTGTGCTGACTGATCTTAACTTCAGGAGCTTTAAATTCAGCGATAAGCAAAGGCAATCCGGCGCGGTTATACACAACTAAATCGGCACGTTGCGGATTACTGTTCACTTTCACCAATGCTTCAACCGAAATAAGTGAGGTCGAAAAATTTTTGTGGCTTATCAAAAACTGCACAAAATTTTGTCGAACCCATTCTTCCGGAGTAAGCCTGACAAACTTTTTCCGAAGCGAGTCGAAAATGAACGATTTCCCGTCTTCTGATTTTATCCGGAAAGAAAATTCGGGCAAGTTTAATTTTTGCATGTCGAAGCCAACAAAGTTTGTATTTTTGCGTTAAATCCGAGATCAAATTAACAAATAAAAGTTCGGAGCGCCTAAAAATTGATCACAGAACCAGATACAATTTGCGGATCTAAAAAAAGGTAAATCATTTGGTATATAGGCAAGGCTTAAAAAAAATTCCTTTTATGAAAACGAAAGAAGAAATAGTAGAAAACTGGTTGCCCCGATACACCGGCCGACCACTCGACCAATTTACAGATTTGATTTTGCTCACCAACTTCAACTTGTATGTTGATATGTTTGCCAAACAATTCAACGTTCCAATTCTGGGCGAAGATAAAAACATGCCGAATGCCAGCGCCCAGGGAATTACAATTATCAATTTCGGAATGGGCAGCCCCAATGCTGCCACGATCATGGATTTGCTGAGCGCGGTTCATCCAAAAGCTGTTTTATTCTTAGGCAAATGCGGTGGATTGAAGCCCAAAAATCAATTGGGTGATTTTATTCTTCCAATTGCCGCAATACGAAGCGACGGAACAAGCAACGACTATCTTCCTCCTGAAATACCGGCGCTCCCGGCATTTAATTTGCAACGAGCCGTTTCGCACATCATCAGAAACCGAAATCGCGATTATTGGACAGGAACAGTTTACACGACAAATAAACGCGTTTGGGAATACGACGAACGCTTCAAGAAATACCTTGAAAAATCGAGGGCTATGGCTATTGATATGGAAACCGCCACCATTTTCACCGTTGGGTTTTACAACCAGATTCCTTCCGGGGCATTGCTCTTGGTTTCGGATCAGCCAATGATTTCGACAGGAGTAAAAACAGAAGCCAGCGACAAAATTGTTACCAATAATTTCGTGTACGAACATCTGGAAACAGGAATTGAAGCATTGCTCGAAATCAGAAACAACGGAGAATCGGTAAAACACCTAAAATTCTAAGACCGGGAGGAAATGACATACGAAGAGATAATTGGCAACCTTCAGAAAAAAATTTATCACCCCATCTATTTCCTGATGGGCGAAGAAACCTATTTTATTGACAAGATAAGCGATTACATCACTGAAAATGTATTAACCGAAGCAGAGAAAGGCTTCAACCAGACGGTTTTGTATGGAAAAGACATTGAGCCAGACACAATTATGGCCAATGCCCGGAGGTTCCCCATGATGTCTAATTACCAGGTGATTATTGTTCGCGAAGCCCAAAACATCAAGAAAATTGAGGAATTGGAGCCGTATGCCAAGAATCCGCTGAACTCGACGATTTTGGTGCTCAATTACAAATATAAAACGCTCGACAAAAGAAAGACTTTTGCAAAACTGATAGACCAGAAAGGGATACTTTTTGAATCGAAGAAAATATACGAGAACCAGCTGCCAACGTGGATTTCGTCGTACCTGAAAGCACAGCGCTATACAATTGCCCCGCAGGCCGCCGCAATGATCTCAGAATACCTGGGCGCCGATTTAAGCAAAGTTGCCAACGAACTCGACAAACTGATTATTTCGCTACCAGCCGGAACCCAGATTACGCCGGATCACATCGAAAAAAATATCGGAATCAGCAAGGAATTTAACGTTTATGAACTACAAAATGCTCTGGGCGAAAGAGACTTACTGAAAGCAAACCGCATTGTCAACTATTTTGGAGCAAATCCGTCTTCGAACCCAGTTCCGGTGGTTATCTCGTCGCTATTCTCTTATTTCTCAAAGATTTTAACCTATCATTTCCTGGAAGATAAATCGCAAAACAATGTTGCATCGGTTTTGCAGGTGCACCCGTTTTTTGTAAAAACCTACGTGGCAGCTGCAAAAAACTACAACATTAAGAAGGTGGTTGAAATCATCAGCATTTTGCGCGAATACGATATGAAATCAAAAGGATTCGGCGGCAACTCAGCAGATCCGGCTGATCTACAGAAAGAGATGATATACAAAATATTACACTAAGCGAACTATGACAATTATTTTAATAGTGATTTCAGTGGCGGTATCGTATGCTGCGTTCAAATCGCCAAAACTGATGGACGAACTTCAGTTTAATGCAAGTAAAATTGTCCATAAGCACGAGTATCACCGGCTGATTACCCACGCATTTGTGCATGCCAACTGGGAACATTTGTTTGTAAATATGATCGTTTTGTATTCGTTTGGAGGTGCCATTGAAATGTATTTCAGAGATTACTTTGGCAACAACCACATTCTTTACTACTTTCTTTTGTATTTCGGAGGTATTCTTGTTTCAAATCTTTATGCGCTGGTAAAGCACCGCAACAACTATTTCTACAACGCAGTTGGCGCTTCAGGAGCAGTAGCTTCAATCGTATTTGCAGCAATATTCTTTGATCCGTGGAATAAAATCCTGTTCTTTTATGTTTTGCCAATACCGGGAATCATTTTTGCAGCGTTGTACCTCGTTTATTCATATCAAATGAGTATGAAACAGAAAGATAATGTGGCCCACGATGCACACTTTCTTGGCGCGCTGTATGGATTTGTATTTCCAATTCTGGTTAATCCGCAACTATTCGAAACATTTCTTGACAAGCTTTTTCGGCTTATCTAAAATCGACGACTACAAAAAATCAAAATGAGCAAAGGAAAATTCATTTTAGTGAATGGATCATTTGTTTCGTCGGGCGATTATCGCATTACCTTAGAAGAAGCAGAAGCTCTGCACGTCTCAGAGCAATTCAGAGTAATGAGGAGTAATTTCCCTTTTTTCGACGAAACGTTGGAAATTATCAAGCTGAAGCTTTTCCTGTTGAATCAACCCTTTCCGGAATTTATAGACGAAGACGGAGCAGACTTAAAGCGTCAGATGGAAAGAACTTTGACTAAAAACAAGCATTTTCTGGGCGCTATTTTAACTCTGACTTTCAGATTCCTGAATGGGGAAACAATATTCGAAATACAATCGGAATCAACCCCCTCTGCTACATACGACCTGAACGAAAAAGGATTGTATGCCGAAATATTTGATAAAATACAAAAGCCGGTTTCATCGCTTTCAACATTATCACTTGGTTCTCTCGCTTATTGGCAAATTGCTCAGGAATATTGCACTGATTCAACTGCCGACGAGTTTATAATCGTAAACACAGAAGACTCTATCCTCGAAATTCCTTACGGAAATTTGTACCTGATCAATGGAGATTCTATTTGGGGAGCTTCGCCCGATAAAGGCGCTTATGTTGATGTGACTAAAAGCAGGCTACTCAATATTTTCGATAAACTGAATTTGAATTTCTCCGAAGATGAACCCATAACATTCGAAGCTATTAAAAATGCAGAAGAAATTTTCTGTGTAAATGCCATTCAGGGAATACGCTGGATAATTGGGATCAGCGGGAAGAGATATTTTAATAACACAACAAGAAAGATAAACGAACTCTTCGCGAAATACGACGTTAGTTGAGTGATGGATTTTCCGGAAAATTTTCCCACATCGAGTATTTTCCGCCCATCGAGCGAACTGCCTTAACCCACATTTCCTCTTCGTCAATGTTCATTATTTCATGAACGAGCGATTCAGCAACCAACCAGGAATTGTCGTTAATTTCTTCTTCCAGCTGACCAGCCGACCAGCCCGAATAACCCAGGAAAAACCTAACCTGCGACCGTTCAACAAGTCCGAGCTTTATTTGGTTTTTCAAGGTGTCAAAATCGCCGCCCCAGTATAAATTTTCTTTTATATGGATGCTTCCGGGAATAAGCTTTCCTAAAGTGTGAATGAAATAAATGGAATCAGTACCAACAGGTCCGCCAATATGAATATCCGAATCGAATTCCGGGAAATCGGTCAGCAAGTCGTCTATCGGGAATTCGACTTTTTTATTCAGTATAAAGCCAACAGCGCCATCGTTATTGCACGACACCAGAATAATGATCGAACGATTGAAATAACTTCCTGATAGGAACGGTTCGGCAATGAGAATGTTTCCTTGTCGCGGCGCTACATGATTCGACTCTATTCTGAATATGTTGGTATCTATTTTCACTGGCGGTTAATTTCATAAGCAATATAAGAATTCTTGCTATTTTTTCAAAAAAGCATGTGAAATTTTAAAAATGTCGCACCAATGCTCAACGATGAAATAAAAAGCTTGTAGAGATAACTCAATAAATAGACAGAAAAAAGTAAAGATTCTTTATCGGGAGATCTAGTTTTCTTCCACAATTACATAAATATCTTCATTTGCCCTTTTCATAAAAAATTGTTCGCGGGCAAATTTTTCCAGATTTTCATCATTGGTCTGAAGCTCAACAAGGCGCCGCTTATCATCTTCGATCTTGTGTTTGTAGAATTTTACCTGATCTTGTAAAAGGGCAAGTTCGTGCAGATTTTTTTGATGTTGACGCCAATTATTGTCATCAAAAAACATAACCCAAACAACAAATGCAGCAAGGCAAATGGTGTATTTGTTAACGATTAACTTAAAAATCTTTGTTCCTAAAACTTTGGCGTCCATTGCAACGATTTTGAACAAAAATAGGCTTTTCCGAAGCAAAAAAAAAGTGGGATGAAAAATTTTCATCCCACTTCATGATAAAAAAGTTTATTCTTTATCCGGCGCAAAGTTCGGATAAGTATAACTCTTTGCAGAAACGAAAGTTTCCTTTATTGTTCGAATTGATGTCCAACGTAAGAAATTAAATACAGAACCAGCTTTATCGTTGGTGCCAGAACCGCGTGCTCCGCCAAATGGCTGTTGTCCAACCACAGCACCTGTTGGTTTGTCGTTGATATAGAAATTGCCGGCAGCGTTACTCAATTTTTTAGCAATGCGTTCGATGGCGTAACGATCTTGTGAGAAGATTGCACCAGTCAAAGCATAAATTGAAGTTTTGTCAAGAATTTCGAGCGTTTTGTCCAAATCAGCATCTTCATAAACATAGATTGTCAGAACAGGGCCGAACAGTTCTTCGACCATGGTTGCATAATCCGGAGTTTTAGCCAAAATAACTGTTGGTTCGATAAAATAGCCAACCGATTTATCGCATTTGCCGCCGAAAAGAACTTCAGCATCAGCATCTTTTCTGGCTTGTTCAATGAATCCTGCCAATTTATCGAATGAAGCTTCGTCAATCACTGCATTCACAAAGTTAGTAAAATCTTCAGGAGGACCCATTTTTACCGTGGCCAGTTCGTTTCCAAGTCGGGTGCAAACATCGTTCCAGATACTGCGAGGAACGTAGGCTCTCGAGGCAGCAGAACATTTTTGCCCCTGGTACTCAAAGGCACCACGCAATAACGCAATGGCCAATGCCTGCGGATCAGCAGTTGGATCAGCAAAAACAAAATCTTTTCCACCTGTTTCACCCACAATTCTTGGGTATGATTTATATTTATGAATGTTCTCGCCAATTGTCTTCCACATGCCCTGGAATACGCCTGTTGAACCAGTAAAATGAATTCCGGCAAAATCAGGAGAGTTAAAGATTACATCGGCAGCAGCCGGACCTCCAACATACACCAGGTTGATAACGCCATCGGGCAAACCAGCTTCGCGAAGAACATCCATGATTACAGCAGCCGAGTAAACTGCTGTTTTCGAAGGTTTCCACACCACAACATTTCCCATCATAGCCGGTGCTGCTGGCAGGTTTCCGGCGATAGAAGTAAAATTAAACGGAGTCAAGGCAAAAACAAATCCTTCCAGCGAACGGAACTCGTTGTAATTCCATATTCCGGCAGCAGATTCAGGCTGCATCTTATAAATTTCTGTCATGCACTGCACACCGAAACGGAAAAAATCAGCCAATTCGCAAGCTGCATCGATCTCGGCCTGAAAAGCATTTTTCGACTGGCCAAGCATTGTTGCTGCATTCATCTTTGCACGATATGGTCCGGAAATCAGGTCGGCAGCCTTCAAAAAGATTGCAGCACGATGATGCCAAGCCATCGAATTCCATTTTTCGTGTGCTACCATTGCGGCATCAATGGCCATCTGCACGTGAGATGCATTACCCTGGTGGTAATAACCAAGGGTATGTTTTATATCATGTGGAGGAAAAATCCGAACTTTTTTGTCAGTTTTTATTTCCTTACCTCCAATAACCATGGGAAGATCAACTTCGGCAGACCTCAGGTCTGCAAGTGCTTTTTTCAACTCAGCTCTTTCTGGCGAACCCGGTGCATAGCTCTTTACAGGCTCATTTTTCGCTACAGGTACATTAAAAAATCCTTTTGACATACTTTAAAGTGTTATATTGACATTTTTCCATTCCTTTTAGCAAAACTATATTTTCTGAGCACTTTAAACCCTAATAAAAATCACCTTTCATTTAATGTATAATTTTCGCTCATCGACATCAGAATTTAAATTTTACTATATTTAATGCCTCATTAAATAGAAAGTTGCCACTATTTCATGCTTAATGCCGTTGTAAAATCAATATCTAACCGCTATCATCCCGAAGTAGGAAATGATATCTATAAAATCATTGGACTTCATCTGGTTATAGTGCTTGGATTAATTACCGGGCTGGTGCTGTTTATATTAGACCTCACAGGCAGTGCGAACAATACATGCTTACCTGGCGACATTGCTGTGGTCATTTTGTTTAGTGTTGCATTCTATGGACTACGTCAAATAAGCTACAACTTGGCTGTGCGGACCTTCTTTTTAATTCCGGTCGTTCCATACCTATTTTTTGCCAACAATTCAATCGCTGTCATTCCCGTCCATCAAGCTGTTCCTTATACATTGTGGACGCTTATCCCGTTTTTTCTTTTCTTCCTGATTTTCAGTGAAAAAAAGTTAGATTTAATTATCTTTTTTGTCCTTTCCCTGGCAACATTGATTGTTCATTCATTGTCGGCAGGCTTGTTTAATTTTGTATTAAGTTTTAAATGGGAGGCCGATTCCACCTACCTAAATCCGTTTTTGACCTTGTTCTTCTACTTTATTGCCTCCATTATTGTGTCGTTTCGGTTTCAGAATACGATAAACGAATATAAAACGCAAAAAGAAGATTTAGAGCAAACCATAAATCTGACCTCACGAAACTTACCGCAGGGTATGCTGCTTTTGGAAATTGCAACC
The DNA here is from genome assembly GCA_035353575.1 of Prolixibacteraceae bacterium. Classification (GTDB taxonomy): domain Bacteria; phylum Bacteroidota; class Bacteroidia; order Bacteroidales; family Prolixibacteraceae; genus Aquipluma. Next base: position 43,305 of record DAOPZV010000003.1, read on the forward strand.
GACGAATTTGGATCTCCAAGCCACCTTTTAATCAGAAAAACAAATCTCGCATTTGAAAGGCTATTCAAAATAACTTCGAGAGAGCTAAAAGATCAAAATGCCGACGATGTTTTGCCCAAAGTATTTAGAGGTTCATTCGACTGGAATAAAGAATATCTGCATTCGAAAAAAAATCAGGTCTCGTTCTATCTCGACCGACTAGATAAGTATTTTGACGTCGATATTATTCGAATTTCGAGCAACCAAATCATCAGCCTGTTTATCGACAAAACCAAAATAAAGCATCAAATACTGGAGCTTGAAGAAAGTAAAGTTAGATACCAGGTTTTGCTCGAAGCCATTCCCGATCTATTTTTCATCATCGATAAAGATGGAATTTACGTAGATTTCGTTTTTAAAGCTTCAGAAGCCCTAAAGATTAAGCCCGATGACATTATTGGCAATTCAATTTTTGAAGTAGGTTTTTCAGAAAAAATGTCAAGCAAAATCTACCAGTGCATTCAGCATTGTATCGAATTCGACACCATTGAAACGATAGAGTACGCCCTGGAAGTTGAAGGGGCCTCGGCATTATTCGAAATGCGAATTGTTAAACTGAACGATAATTCTGTTGTGTCTCTTGCACGCGACATTACAACCCGAAAGCTGGCAGAACTGAAGCTGGAAGAAGCCAAAAATAAAGCTGAAGAAGCTGATCGCCTGAAAACAGCTTTCCTTGCAAATATCTCGCATGAAATCAGAACGCCGATGAACGCGATTATCGGCTTCTCAAAAATGATTGGTTCTCCGGATTTTGATGATGACGAAAAAGCCAAGTTTGTCGAGATTATTATAAATAATGGCAAGTTACTGCTCGCGCTAATCAATGATATGATCAGTCTTTCGAAGATTGAAAGCAATACGCTTGTTGTGAAAAAATCGCCTTGCCGGATAAACGACTTGATGGTTTCGCTGTACCGTGAATTTAACGAAGACCTGATTGAAAACGGCAGCTTGAAGTTAAAAGTAAACTGTGAAAATTCTAATCCCAAATTTGCTGTAGTAACCGATCCTACCCTGCTTCAAACGGTACTGCAAAAACTAATCGACAATGGCATTAAATTCACAGAAAGAGGCGAAGTAGAATTTGGTTATCGTTTGACTGAGTCGAACAGACTTCATTTTTATGTGCACGACACCGGTATTGGTATTTCAGAAAATGATCAGGAACGAATTTTCGAGCGTTTCCATCAGCTCGACAACCGAACCATTCGCGATTATGAAGGAACGGGGCTTGGATTGTCGATTGCCCAGCACTACGTTCAATTGCTTGGCGGCGATTTAACGGTGAAGTCGCAGCTGGGAATGGGAGCTACATTCTCATTTGCAATACCATTCGTCAGAGAAGAAAGTCCACTAAAAATTGTCCGCTAAGCCTGTTATTTCTGAAATTTATTTCACCGAAGAATTGATCGTCACATAGCCAACCAGTCGGTCGTACCTGCTTGAGATATCACGATAATATGCAAATATCTGGTAATCATTTTCGGTCAGATAAAACGATCCTTCCAGATTCACAGAGTCATATTGTTTTGCCCCATCAGGAACATACACATACTGAAAATTGTAATAGCCTTGTTTAAGCAGCATTGACAGATGGTAAGCCGACTGCTCAAAATCCCACTTCATTTCGTTTGATTTATCGGCCGTCCAGCCAGTGAGTGCACCAAAAACGTTCACCGTACCACCCATCAACGGAGCCGGCATCCTTAAAAAGAAATGCACAAAAAAGTAATCACATTCGGTGTCAGCATCCTTAACCCTATCCTGGCTCTCAACCACATATTCGCCATTCATTTCCTTGTATGGCATAAATTTCTTGTTCCCGCGAATCTCATCGTCCAAAAGCGTTATGTGGTAATATGGCCGAATAAAAGTTATTTTTCCAACATTTTCCCCATTTAGCCGCGTGGTCCGAATATCAAAGTATCTGAATTCATTACCTCCATGAAATACGTTTTCCTTATTGTAGTCGTAATCCAAAACATTATCGCGAATGTATGCCGGTTTCAGGTTAGTGATTGCATTGTCCCATCTGCGGTTTTGCATCAAAACAACTTTAATGTCTTCGCGGGGATTCATGATTTTCAGTTGTTCATTGATCACTTTAAAGTCAACCTCCTGATCCTCTCCATTAAAAGTTTCGAATGTTGACTTTTTCACTAGCCCTTCGATTCTCACTTTCGGTTCAACCACAAAAAACCGCTGAATGAGAACCACGTTCTCGCGATTATTATTTTCAAACACAACCAGGGCATAATTTCCCGAATATTTGGGAGTGCAGTCTTCATTCGGAATAAGCAACTGGTAGTTAACGTATTTTACAGTGGTATTGATGCTGATAGCATAATCGGAAATTGGATTATCGGGGAAGCCCGTTAAATACTCGTTTTGCTGAATAAACGACTCATTCCAGTTCGCATCGCAATGAATAACTGTGTAAGAATAGTTTTTTACATCTTCGGCTAAATCATCAAATTTGAGCAACAATTTTGTCTCACTGCCCAATTCATAAACCGGATTCGACAAAACATTACCCTCACGAAACAGTTGCACCGATTTGATTTCATCGCTAAATACAGCATTTCGGTAAACGTTAGTGCCACTTTTCGCGTTAGCGCCCAAAGCCGAAACAAGCACCAGTAAAAAAACAAGCTGAAATACTTTCCGAATCATCTCCTGTTTGATTTTAAGACTATTTAATTGTCGGAATATTGCAATTTTGTAAACGCAAAACGTAAATTCTTTATTTTACATCCAACACTTCAATAAACAAATATTGCCAAAAAATATTTCTTTTTCTGAAATTAAACGAGTGGATTATATATCTAATTTTCACATGCCTACTTTTTACGCTATTGGCAAGGTTGTTATAAACAAGTTTGTATATTTGCTGAGCTTAAAAAAAATTGACCAACTATCTAATGTAGCATACTATGGGTGGAGGAGAAATAGTACTAATCATTTTTGTTTTCCTGTTGCTGTTTGGCGCAAAATCAATTCCTGAAATAGCCAAAACGCTCGGAAAAGCTATGCGCGAATTTCAGAAGGCAACCAACGAAATCAAGCGGGAACTGAATGAAAGTGGCGGCGGACTTGGTGACGAAATTCACGAAATTCGTTCAACTATACAGAATGTTAAAAGCGACATCCAGGATGGAATTCGTAAACACACAGGCGATATTCAGGATACTGTAAAAGACGTTACCAACGACATTCAGGAAGGTGTAAAAACGCACACAAGCGTAATAGAAAACGAAGTGAACAGCGTAAAAACTGAAGTTTCGAAAGAAGCTGAAAAGGCTGCGGCCAATATTGATAACGGATCGAATATTTAGAACTGTTCGTCCCGAAATTTTCTAGCCAATTGATAAAAGTTGAAAACATAACCAAATCGTTTGGAGACCTGCAGGTTTTAAAAGGAATCAATCTTGAAGTTCCGGCAGGAAAGCTTTACTCAATCGTTGGGCCCAGCGGAGCCGGTAAAACAACATTACTCCAGATTATTGGCACATTAAGTAAACCGAACACGGGCAACGTTTTCATCAATGGCCAAAATATTTCGCAGATGGGCGAAACACAACTCGCCGATTTTCGCAACAAACAAATCGGTTTTGTCTTCCAGTTTCATTATTTACTTCCCGAATTTTCGGCATTCGAAAATGTATGCATTCCGGCATACATCGCGAAAACGTCGAAAAAAGAAGCCGAACAAAAAGCACGCGAGTACCTCGAATTTCTTGGCTTATCGCACAGGTTAAACCACAAACCTGCCGAGCTTTCAGGAGGAGAACGCCAGCGGGTTGCCATTGCACGCGCATTGATCAATAATCCATCGGTAATTCTGGCCGACGAGCCGTCCGGAAACCTCGACACCAAAAACCGCGAAGACCTTCACCAACTTTTCTTCACCCTCCGCGACAAGTTTAAGCAAACACTCGTAATTGTAACCCACGACGAAAGTTTTGCATCGCAAAGCGATTCCATTATTCGCATGCGTGATGGGTTAATTGAAAAATAAGCAATTCTCTTTTTGCTGAAAATACATTTCCAAAATCGCTAATGATCGATTCTCCTGAAAATATAAAGTCGTTTCTCGACGAGAAAATATTACTTTTCAACCGGGCGGAATTTATTGAAACCGACCCGATTCAGATACCTGCGCTTTTCAGCACCAAAGAAAATATTGAAATTGCAGGATTTTTAGCGGCGACTATTGCCTGGGGCCAACGTCCAACGATAATCCGAAATGCACACAAGCTGATCGCATTGATGCAGAATGATCCACATAACTTTCTAATAAATTCTTCAGACGAGGACTTCGATCAAATTCTGGATTTTAAACACAGAACGTTCAACAGATCGGATTGCATTTATTTTCTGAAAGCTCTGAAAAACATCTACCAGAACCATGGCGGACTTGAACAAGTTTTTACTGATGGCTTTTTGATTGAAAATTCCATTTTTAGTGCACTTCGCCATTTCAGGAATGCATTTTTTGAAATGCCTCATGAACACCGGAACGAGAAACACATTTCGGATGTTGAAAAAGGTGCCGCAGCAAAACGCCTGAATATGTTTTTAAGATGGATGGTAAGAAACGATCAATCGAAAGTCGATTTCGGGATTTGGACCAAAATACCAACTTCGGCCTTAATGCTTCCGCTCGATGTACACACAGGCAATGTAGCACGAAAGCTTGGCTTACTAACTCGCACGCAAAACGATTGGAAGGCGGTGGAAGAAATTACAGCAAGGCTTCGCGAATTTGATCCGAACGACCCGGTTAAATATGATTTTGCTTTGTTTGGACTGGGAGTATTCGAGAAATTCTGAACCCAAAAACAAGACACATACCCATAAAAGTTTGTTTTAGTTAATTTATCTTCTTTATTCTCAATTTGCTTCACTTACTTAACAAAAGTATATTATCTTTAAGCCTAAGAAACCAAATACTAAAAGCACAAAAATCGTCATGCTCAGAAAAATTATCCTTCTGCTCTATCTATTTTTATGCTTTGAAGTTTTTTCACAGAAGCGGTCTGAAAAATCCATTATCAGATCGGAACAGCTTTATCAAATTATTGATTCGCTTAAAATAAGCCAAGATAAAAGCACTGAAAAAGTAGACTTCATAATCCGAGAATTACAAAGGATTAATTTGGGAGCATACTACGAAAAATATAAAGGGAAAGGCCCTATTAGAGAGTTAACCGAATACTGCCACAAAAATCAGCTTTCGACTCAAGAAATTGCATGTATTAACATTCTGGGTGTAATGTATCGCCAGGTTGGACACCCAGCAGAAGCAGAACAATTTCATTTGTATGCACTTAGCTTATCAGAGGCCCAAAAAGATACCGTCAATATAATGATGAGCCTGAATAATCTTGGGGTCAATGCGCGCCGAATCGATGAACTAAAAGAAGCCAGCGAATATCACATAAAGGTTCTCAAGTTATCGGACAAGCTCTCCAGTAAGTCGAATACAGTAAAAAAAAGTACTTGCATTGCACTAAACAGCATTGGAAATATCAATATAACACTAAAACAATACGATAAGGCTATCGAAGTTTTTAAGCAATCGAATGCCATTGAACGATCTATGAACAGCGCTATTGGACAAGCCATTAATCATGCTAACATTGGCGAAGCGTATGAACTTTCAGGCAGGCTTGATTCTGCGCGCCAGCATTATCTCCACTCGCTCGAATTCAACCAAATTGCAGAATCGACCTTGGGCATAGCACTATGCTATAATAATTTAGGAACCATTTGCATGAAGGAGGAAAAATACGACGAAGCAATCCCGTATTTTGAAAAAGCAATCCCGTTAATGCGTTTAACCGGCGACAAATATCACCTCATCATTTCGCTTCAAAGTGCAGCCAAAGCCCAAGTTGGGAAAAGGGCATATTCCAAAGCAACAATTTTTCTGGATGAAGCCAATTTGCTAGCTCAGACTATAAATGCCAAAGTTTTTTTGAAAGAAGGATTTAACCTGTTATCAAAAATAAAAGAAGCAACTGAAAACTATAAAGAAGCGCTGAATTTATCCAATTTGTCGCACCAATACAGCGACAGTATTTTTAACGAAGAAAACCAGCGCCACCTTATTGACATACAAACCCGATACGAGACGGAGCAAAAAGAGCAACAAATCGCTCTGTTAAACCGCGACAACGAGCTAAAAAATGTAAGTTTGAGGTTCCAGAAGTTGGTCATTTGGGGCGGTAGCATTCTATTTATACTTATCGCTTCTTTTAGCTGGTACTTTTTACGGATGAGGAGAAAACAACTTCAAACCAGACAAGCCGAATTGGAGCAAAAACTTCTTCGCTCTCAAATGAACCCACATTTCATATTCAATTCATTAGGGGCCATTCAAAATTTTATGATGAAAAATGACGGACGAAAAGCGGCATTCTACCTGAGTAGTTTTTCGTCGCTCATGCGTTCGATCCTGAAAAACTCGCGCGAAGAATGGATTACTCTTCAGGAAGAGAAGCAAACTCTCGAAAATTACCTGAACCTGCACCAATTGCGGCTGGGCGAAAAGTTGTCGTTTGATGTTAAGGTGTCGGGCAATTTGGATATGGAAGAAATTGTATTGCCACCAATGCTCATTCAGCCATTTGTTGAAAACGCAATTATTCATGGCATTGAAATGAAGGAAGGAAACGGATATGTTTCGGTGACGTTTGAAAAAGACAATGACCGGTTAGTGATTACCGTTGAAGACGATGGTGCCGGGATTGAAACAACGGGGAAAAGCGAGAACCACGTTTCGTATGCTTTGCAGATTTTTAAAGAACGAGTGGACAACCTGAAAAAAGCTTTCGGAGCCGATATCGTTTACCACATTGGAAACCGAAAATCAGGCAAAGATCAATGCACAGGCACGTTGGTAACTGTAAAACTCCCGTTAAAATTGTCATAATCTTCGTATCTTCGGACTATCTAAAAATCAAACTAGCAACAGCCTTAATATGATTAATGCCATTATTGTCGATGACGAGTCGTGCTTCAGGGAAATGATACAATTTTATTTATCCGACTATTTTCCTGAAATTAAAGTAATCGCTCAGGCTGACAACGTTGTGGATGCAGTTCGTTTGATTGATGAAAACAAACCGGAACTCGTTTTCCTGGATATTGAAATTAAAGGAGGAACAGGATTTCATGTACTCCAGAAGCTGAAGAAGCGCGATTTTAAATTGATTTTCATTACCGCTTTCAACGATTTTGCCATTCAGGCCATCAAATTCAGCGCTATCGACTATATCCTGAAACCCATCAACGAGTTCGAATTTAAAGCTGGTGTTGAGCAGGCGCTACAGGAAATACAAAAGGAAGTGACCTCAGTACCAATCGACCTTTTAATTGGGAACTCTCAGGAAAAATCGGATAAAAAATTGGTTTTACGAACAGCTCAGGAGATTCACATCGTGAATGTCAGCGAAATTATTCGGTGCGAAGCCGACAATGTTTACACTACTTTTCATATCGATTCGGGCGAAAAAATAATTGTATCCAAAGGATTGACCGAATATGTTGATTTGCTCGAATCGTACGGGTTTTTACGGCCACATCAATCGCACCTGATCAACCTCAATTTTGTTAAAAAACTCGACAAAAGTGATGGTGGTGTAATTGTTCTGAAAAACAACACTGTAATTCCAGTCTCATCCCGTCGCAAGCAAGCCATAATGGATGTCCTGAACAAACTCTAACGGATTCAAAGCCAATCCCAACGTATTCAAAGTCGTCCGAAATAAAACATATTACTAACCGTAAATTAGTAGTTGTAAAACCAAAATTCAACTGCTATGAAAGGATTACTCGTGTTTCTAATCGCGGGTTTGCTGGTATTTTCGTCGGCAAATACCATTGCACAAATCAAGATTGACGTCAAGAAAAAAGTCAACCAGCAAGCCAATAAACGTGCCAACCAGCGCACAAATCAAGCCATAGACAAAGGCTTCGATAAAATTGAAGAAGGCATCGGCAACGTTTTCAAGAAAAAAGACAAAACTTCAGGAGAAGAAAAAGAAGAACAGCCTGAAGAAAAAAAACAAACCAACACAAAAGCCACAGCTCAGGAAAAACCAACTCCTGCAGAGCAACCCAAACCTCAGCTAACATGGGCTAAGTACGATTTTGTCCCGGGTACAGAAATAATTTTTGAAGATAACCTTGAGGGTGAGCAAAACGGCGAGTTCCCGAGTAAATGGGATTTGGTTCAGGGAAATTTTGAAAATGCGAGTTTCGACGGAAGCAATGTTATTTACCACATGAAATGCAATATGAATGGCGGTGGCGGCATTGTACCGATGTTGAAAAATGCTAAAGAAGACTATTTACCCGAAGAATTTACAATTGAGTTTGATGCATATTTTACCGAAAACCACGGCGGTAATTACGTTATTTATTTTGGCGATTATAGAAATCAAACTAAACTCGACAAAGAATACCCGATAGCGAAAAAATGGATACGCATTGCAAAAAACAGCGTTGAAGGCGAAAACTTTGAAACCAATTTTTATCCGGGCTATAAAAGTGGCCTATACGATAAAACACCTAAATGGAGACATGTTGCTATTTCGTTTAATAAACGCGCATTAAAAGTTTATTTGGACGATGCCCGGGTTTTAAACATTCCGAACCTGGGATACAATCCTACCGGGTTCTCGCTTGGCAAGCAATCTGTTGAAGGGAAAGACCCTGGTTACACCAAAAACTTCCGCATTGCCAAAGGTGCCGTTCCTCTCTACGATAAATTCCTGACCGATGGGAAATTCGTCACCACCGGCATCAAGTTCGATGTCAATAAAGCCACCATCAAACCCGAATCGATGGGAACCATCAACTATGTGGTGAAAATGATGACCGATCACCCCGAACTGAAGTTTTCGGTTGAAGGCCACACCGACAGCGATGGCGAAACCGCTCCGAACCAAAAACTCTCGGAAGCCCGTGCCAAATCGGTCATGGATAAAATGGTTGAACTTGGCATATCTGCCGACCGCCTTACCAGTAAAGGGCACGGCGAAAGCAAACCTATGGCCGGCAACGATACTCCGGAAGGAAAAGCACAAAACCGCCGGGTTGAATTCGTGAAATTCTAAAATTCAGCAGCATGTACAGTAAAAATCTGATTTCAGCAATATTAGTATTCCTGACAATCACTTGTGCAGTTAAAGCACAGGAAAAAACGAGCACAAATGCTACGCCCGATGAGGTAAATAAAGCCATGTTGAAGCTGTTTGAGTACTACGAATCGTACGAAGACGGGAGTACACCAGCCCAAAGAAATGCCAAATTTGATAATGCGCTGGATGCTCTGTCTGGAGGCGGATTAAACTCGAAAGACAAAAACGACGCGTTTAAAATCGTGAATGCTTACATCAAAGCCGACCAAAATCCATCGGGCGGGAATGAGGCTAATGGTACTTCAAACGATTTCATCAAAAAGACCGAGGAGTACAAACAGGCCGAAAAAGCCATCAACGAAGGCTTTAACCGGATGACGACGATGTCGTATCCGGATTTCGAAAAGACAATGATGCAACTGAAACCGGCCTCGGGGCGGCGAGATATAAAGGAAACCTACAATAAAATGCACGCCCACGACGGAAAGCAGGTTGCCATTACTGCGGCCGACTATGAATTGACTCCTCAACAGCAAATGCTGTGGGCCGTTAAAACCATCGAAAACCCAAAGAACTTCGAGGAATTTGCAAAAGCGGCAAAAATACTGAACCCCAAAGTTACGGATGAAAAACTCCGGCTCGGCTGGGCAAAACATCAATCAAAATAACTAAACAACAATACATTATTATGAAAACATTAGTTCTTGCATTTGCTTTAATGGTTGCAATCAACCTTTCGGCACAAACAAAAAAGGAGAAGCTGTATCCGTTTAAAACAGCTGTCATTGAATACACTTACGAGGGAAACACCACCGGAACACAATCGCTTTATATCGATAATTACGGCTGGCGTCAATGCAAAATTGAACAAACGGTAAATAAAGCCTTTGGCCAGAAGACGGAAACCAACAAAACTGAAATCACCAAAGACTTTGATATCTACAGTTGGGACCTAAAAACCAAGCAGGGTGGCAAAATGCGGAATACACTGGCCGAAGACTTGATGAATGATCCTGATTTTGATCCGGAAGAGTTTGGCAAAAAAACAATGGACATGCTGGGATTCAAAAAAACAGGAACAGAAACCATCAACGGCAAAGTGTGCGATGTATGGAAAGGCATGGGCGGATCGACTATATGGATGTGGAATAGCCTTGCGATGAAATCGGAAGTGAAATTACTGGGAACCAAAACTACGTGGATCGCAACAACCGTAAAAATAAACGAAGGCGTACCTTCAGGGAAATTTGACCTTCCGGCAGATGTAAAATTTGAAGACATGGGAACAACCGACCCCATTGATATGATGAACAGGGGAATGAAACAAGCGCAGGAAGAAGAAGGCAAACAATCGGGCGATACACAAAAATCGGAAAAAGCGCCTATCAAAAGCCTAAAGGATTTAAAAGGATTTCTGAAGAAAATTAAAACCGAATAGGAGAGAAACAAACTGTACCTGAAATTGTCATTCGGTGACCTTTCATACAACGAAGGCCGGTTTCCCGGCCTTCTTCTATTTATTCCTATATAAACTCAGTTAAACCAATACGACAATTTTACCACTAAAGCCCGGTTTCGCGAAGTCCAGTTTCCTGTGTAATAATTATCGGTATAAA
>DAOPZV010000004.1:0-21653 GCA_035353575.1 Prolixibacteraceae bacterium
TTGTTCCCGATTACAGTTCTATCTTCAACCCGTTTAAAATTACTAACCACTATTAATAATGAAGAAAATAGTTTGTTTGAGCTTGGCTATTGTTGCCTTCTTTGCAATGCAGAGTTTTCGCTACGAATTGGGATCAACACAAAAAAATAGCCCAATGAATTCAGAAGTCATAACCAATTCTGCCACTACCGATACGGTTGTTACCGGAGCTCCTGTTCCTCCTGAAATTGAAAATCCCGAACTATTAGGCATTAATAAAGAGCCCTGGCATGCAACCCTGATGGTTTATGGCAATCAGGCCGAAGCCTTGAAAGCCATCCGCCATGCCTCATCTTTCTGTAAAAGTTTGAATGGAATGTGGAAATTCAACTGGGTAGCCTGGCCACAGCAACGTCCGGTCGATTTTTACAAACCTACTTATGATGTTTCGGGCTGGAAAGAAATTTCGGTTCCATCGAATTGGCAGGTTTTAGGCTACGGAACACCTTACTATAAAAATATGGGCTACATCTTCCAGAAAGATTTTCCTCATGTAATGAGCGAACCGCCTAAAACTTACACGGCATACAAAGAACGTAATCCGGTTGGAAGTTATCGTCGCGAATTTGATATTCCGCAAAACTGGAACGGTCGTCGCATTTTCCTGACTTTCGATGGTGTTGACGCTGGTTTCTTCCTGTGGGTGAACGGCGAAAAAGTAGGCTACAGCATCAACAGCCGCAACGCTGCCGAATTCGATATTACCAAATATGTAAAACCAGGCAAAAACATGGTGGCTGCCGAAGTTTACCGTTTTACCGCCGGAAGTTTCCTCGAAGATCAGGACATGTGGCGTTTGAGCGGAATATTCCGCAACGTTACTGTTTGGAGTACTCCTGAAACGCACGTTCGCGACTATTTCGTTAAAACCGATCTGGATCAGAAATACGAAAATGCGACTGTTGAAGTAACTGCCAAAGTGAGAAACTACAGTGCATCGAAAGGCGCTGCACAAAAACTGGTCGCAACCCTTTTCGACGGAACTCAGGAAGTAAAAGGCGCCAAAGCCGAAGTAGCTGTTCCGGCGCTAAATCCGGGCGAAGAAAAAGTGGTAAGCGTTAAGTTCCCGGTAACTAATCCGGCAAAATGGACAGCCGAAACGCCTAAATTATATACCACCGTTTTAACCTTGAACGAAGGCCCAAAAACCAGTGAAATCCTTTCGTCGAAAACAGGTTTCCGTAAAGTGGAGATCAAAGGCCGGATAATGATGGTAAACGGAACACCGATCAAACTGAAAGGAGTTAACCGTCACGAACATTGGCCCGAAGTTGGTCATGCCATTACTGAGGCTCAAATGATCCGCGACTTGGAAGTGATTAAACAAGGAAACTGCAATCACGTGCGCACCTGCCACTATTCCGACGATCCACGTTGGTACGAGTTGTGCGACGAATGGGGAATCTGGCTGGTTGCCGAAGCCAATGTGGAATGCCACGGCTACGACCATAAATTTGATGAAGAGCCTCGGATGAAAGATCAGATTATTGACCGCAATGTGGCCAATGTTGAGAATTTCAAGAATCATCCTTCTGTTATAATCTGGTCGCTGGGTAACGAAAACGGCGGCGTTGGAACCAACTTTGTTCAGGCTATGAATACGATAAAAGCGATCGATCCAACCCGCTTTGTGCACTACGAACGCTTTGGCGTTGGAGCAAAAAATCCTTCAGACTTCGATGGTAAAATGTATGGTACTCCCGCCGATTTCGCGAAAATCGCCCAAAATAAAGAGTTGACCAAACCTTTCTATATCTGCGAGTTTGCTCACGCGATGTTCAACTCAATGGGTTCGTTAGACGAATATTCTGAAGTATTTGATCAAAATCCGGAAATTCTGGGTGGTGCCATCTGGGAATACCAAGACCAGGGATTGTACAACAACCGCAACCCTAAACACCCAATTATTGCTTATGGCGGCGGATTTGGCGAATTCCCGAACGACCATTATTTCATTCACAAAGGAACTGTTTTCTCTGATCGCTCGCCTAAACCTCATTATCCTGAAATGAAAAAATCGTTTCAATGGATTGGTATTTCAGTAGAAAATGCAGCAACAGCAACCATCAAAATCAAAAACAAATACCAGTTTATTAATCTCAACGGGTTCTCTGCATCATGGAGCCTGGCTGAAAACGGGAAGGAAATCTCAAGTGGTAAATTAATGATTCCTGAAATCAAAGCGGGGGCCGAAAAAGTAATCTCTTTGCCGGTAAAGGTGGCTAGTCCGAAAGCGGGGGCCGAATATTTTGTGCGTGTTTCGTTTGTCCAAAACAACGACGAACTTTGGGCTAAAAAAGGATTTGAAGTGGCCTGGCAGCAATTTCAATTACCAGTTAAAGTGGCTGAATTGCCGGTTGCCGAAGCAAAAACTCCTGCAACTCTCACTCAGAATGACAAAGAAGTGACCGTAAAAGGAAACGGCTTTTCGGTTGTATTCGACAAAGCTACCGGGACGTTCAGCAGCATGAAAAAAGGCAATCAGGAATTGCTAACTGCACAAGGCGGACCAAAATTACATCTGTGGCGTGCGCCTCACCGCAATGACGACATGTGGGCCGACCGCGAATGGAATAAATATGGACTAAAAGAACTGAAATGGATCGTTGACAATGTTGCTGCCAGCCAGATCGATGCCAACAATGCACAAATTTCAGTAAGATTGAAAGGAGAAGGTAAAGAAGGATTCAGCGTTTCGTTTGAAACTATTTATAAAATAACAGGGAATGGCGAAATCATCGCTTCAAACAAACTGGATTCGACCAATCCGAAAGTAGTGTTAGGCCGACTTGGCGTTCGACTGATGCTGAACAAGCAGATGGATCAGATTTCGTACTTTGGCCGCGGCCCAATGGAAAACTACGCTGATCGTAAAAGTGGCTTCGACATAAGTTTATACAGTAGCACCATTGCACAACAAATGACTCCGTACGAAAAGCCGATGGATAACGGAAACCACGAAGACGTTCGTTGGGCTGAGATTTCGCAAAAAGGAGGAGCTGCTCTTAAAGTTACCGCCGACAAGGATTTGATGCAGTTCACTGCTATCCCATATACCGACGAAGAAATGGAAAATGTGGAATACCGTATTGATTTGCCACAAAGTTCAGCAACCGTTTTATGCATCAGCCACAAAACGCTCGGCGCAGGATCGAATGGCTGCGGACCGCGCCCATTACCACAATACCAGGTTTTTGCAGAGCCTACTTCATTTAGCTACACGTTACTAATCAAATAAACCTTCATAAGTTTTTTTCAAGTTTAAGCTAAGCGTTATGTACAGATGGATTCAAAGTTCGCTTTGGGTCCATTTGCTTTTTTAAACAAACTTTGTCGAAATTAATTTTAAACTTCACCTCACTCTTGCGGTCAAAACCAAGCACAAGAGTTAATTACTTTCACTTTCTGTTTAAAAATGTTTCTACTTTTACTGCATGGAACAAACTAGAGATTTGATTTCGTTCGAGGATATAAAAAATGGCAATGAGAAAGCTTTTAATAAAGCTTTCGAGCTGTATTATACCAGCTTGTGCTATTTTGCCGATTCAGTTCTTCACGATTTCGATTCGTCACGCTCGGTGGTCCAACAGGTCTTTGTTGACATGTGGATTAAGCGGGAAAAACTTAGAATCGTTGCACTGAAAGCATATTTATTTCAGTCGGTTCGAAATGCCTGTCTCGATATTATCAAACACAGAAAAGCCGAGTCGAAGTACCTTTTATCACTTGGCAATGTAGAAAAAGAACAAATGTGTGACTGGATTGAAGACGCGGAATTATCGGACCGAATAAACAAAGCCATCGATAAACTTCCGGAGAAATGTCGCCAGGTATTTATTTTATGCCGGGTTGAAGACCTAAAATATGCCGAAATTGCTGAAAGACTTGACATATCGGTAAAAACCGTTGAAATGCAAATTGGAATTGCCTTAAAAAAACTCCGGAATGAATTATCTGATTATCAATCATTCGGATTACTCTCGTTATTTTTTTCAAAAAAAGTCAATTTTCGTTACAGGGTATTTTAAATAACAATCGTCATTGGGTTCAAAAAACAAAAACCGGATGACGAATGAAAAACGAAATCAATCCAATTGACCTTATTATAGCCAAATACCTAGGCGGAGAAATCACCGATTCAGAAAGAATTGAACTAACCGCATGGATTGAGTCATCGCCGGCAAATAAAAAGCATTTCTCGGATTATATGCGAATATGGGAAAAGAGCCATTCTTATTTTCCTCCTCCTGAAGTACTATCTGATCAGATAAAAATTAAAGATCAGATCATTAACCAGCTTATAAACGACAGCCCAAATAAAAGTGCTTCTTTCTGGATTTATCGTGTGGCTGCAATTCTTGCACTTCCGCTTATGCTTGGTATTGGCTGGTACATTGGCAACTCAAAAAATCAGGGTGACGATGTTATTTGCGAAGTTAGCACGCCCAAAGGTCATATTTCGAGGTGCACACTTGCCGACGGAACTGAAGTTTGGTTAAATGCCGGATCGATATTAAGATATCCATCAACCATGAATGGTGATCTACGCGAAGTAAATCTGGATGGTGAAGCCTACTTTAAAGTCACAAAAAATGCACATAAACCATTTGTAGTAAATACCAGGCAAGCGCAAATTAAAGTGCTTGGAACAGTTTTTAACCTGAAAGCCTACTCCAGCGAAAATAAAGTTGAAACAACCCTGGAAGAAGGACGGGTAGAATTTAAACCCAAAAACAGCACTGCAGGCACAATCGAGCTGAAACCCGGAGAGCAGGTGATTTTCAGTCAGTCCAGTCAGGAAATAAATGTAAATAAAGTTGACACCTACCTACTAACAGCATGGAAAGACGGGAAATATGTATTTAAAGATGCTGAATTAAAAGACATTATCAACGAATTGGAACGATTGTATGACGTGAAGTTCCATATTCAAAACGATTCGCTCCTGCATATGCACTTCCGTGGGATGTTCGAATACGATCAGAATATTTTCAGTGCTTTGGAAAGACTCGAACTTACAACTAACAAAAAATACAAAATGGATGGCCGCCAAATTTGGCTGCAATAAACGAATTGCCTAATTATTAACCTAAAATACTATGACTATGATACATTGAAAATGCCTTACCAATTTCATTCTGCATAAAACAAAACAGGAATAGCTGCGAACTATTCCTGTTAAAAAACGCAGAATGCGAAAAAACGAAAATCATTTTTTTACTTAAAAATCAACCAAATTTATGAAAATTATTCGGCAATCGGATGATAGGCTTTTGCCTGCATTCAAAAAAATCTGGCTAATTATGAAATTGAATTGTGTCTTGATCCTTTTCGTGGTTTTGCAGGTTTCAGCAAGTGTTTCGGCACAAAATACCCGCTTGGATCTTAAAATGAAAAATGCCACTATTTCTCAGGTATTCGACGAAATAGAGCGTCAATCTGATGTGTATTTTTTCTACAACAAAAGTCAGCTCGATGATAAAAAGACTATCAATGTTGACTTAAGGAATAAGACTATTAATGAAGTCCTTAGGTCAATTATATCAGATTTAAACCTCACTTACGAAATTTCTGGTAAAAACATCATTATTAAAGCAGGTAATCCTTTGGAGAGCGAGACTAACCAGGCGAACATTAAGGTAAAAGGAACTGTCAAAAGTTCATCAGGAGAACTATTACCTGGAGTTTCAGTTTTGGTAAAAGGTTCGACAAATGGAACAATTACGGATATAGAGGGTAATTATGTTTTGGCAAGTGTACCAGCTAATGCAACATTAATTTTCTCTTTTGTCGGAATGAAAACTGAAGAGGTTAATGTATCTGGAAAAACAACTGTAAACCTTATCCTAAAAGAAGAAACAGTAGGTATTGACGAAGTTGTAGCCATAGGCTACGGAACAGCAAAAAAGAGAGAAACTGTTGGCGCCATATCGAAAATTGGCGGAGACGAAATAACAAAATTACCATCAACATCTATTTCACAATCGCTTCAGGGTATGGCAGCGGGGGTTAACGTTACCAATTCGGGTGGAGGAACCCCAGGGGCGGGTAACCAGATTAATATCCGCGGATTAAAGTCGATTAGTTTAAGTTCTGATCCTCTTTGGATTGTAGATGGAGTGCCAATTTTTACTTCGTCAGATGCGTTAGCAGTAAATGGAGTAAGAGCGGCTTCTCCTATTTCGATGCTTAATCCAAACGATATAGCTTCTATCGAAGTACTAAAAGATGCTGCTGCTACAGCTATATATGGGAATAGAGCATCTGGTGGCGTAATCATCATTACAACCAAGTCGAGCAAAAAGAAAGAAACCGATTTGTCTGTTAATTACGATGGCGGCATTTCCAAGCTTCCTTTCACGCAAACTTCAATTTTCACCAACAACATCGAATACATGGCCATTCGTGACGAAGCCATGAAAAATACCGGAGGAACTGAATTTCAGCCATCGTATTTTGGACAGCAATTTCCGAATGACCCTGCTTTTACGCGCGAAATGGCGCTCAACACAAACACCGATCACCTATCGGCCATGGCACAAACAGCCCAGTTTCATCAGGTTGGTATTTCGGCCAACAAGGGATTTGATACGGGAGGTATGTTATTCTCTTTGAGCTATCGAGACGAACAAGGTGTATTACGCGACAATGATTTAAAACGATTGACAGCCAGGTTTAGCACAAATTTTCGGCTTATTGATATTCTGGAACTTGGAGCAAGTGCCAATATCATGTACATGGAAACCAACGGAGTAAGGACTGGTGCTGGTAAATTAGCTGGCGGTTGGGATCAATGGTTTCAAACTCCTCCTTTTTATAAACTATATGATCCGTCAAGCGCCTCTGGTTATTGGTTCCCCGAAAGTGGATATAATGCGGCAGCATACCATGATCGCAATTTGATTCGTAATAATACAGGCGAATTTCGTACCCTGGCCAATACTTACCTCAAAGTTGACCTTCCGGTAAAAGGACTCACATTAAGAGGCGAAGCTGGTACCGATGTAACTTTTACCAATAGCTCCTACTGGCGTTCGGCCTTACTGTCAGCCTCGAATTTAAGCGAAGCGCAGGAAAAAGCAGTTACCAGGGCTGTTTATACCTGGAATGGAGTTATAAACTATACACGTACAATTGCTAATGATCATAGTCTTAATATTACCGCTGGTGGAGAAGCAACCAAGAATTATAGCTATTATCGTTCGGCTAGCGGGTTTAATGTTGCAACGGGTTATCCTGAATTAATTAATCCCGATAAGTCGATGGCAATGACTGCTGACGGACACCAGGGAAACGATCTTTCCATGGCTGGTTTTTTCTTTAGGGGAAATTACTCATACAAAGGAAAATATATATTTAATGGGAGCATCCGTTATGACGGACATTCAGCCCTTAGTTCAAGCAATCGATGGGCTCGCTTTGCTGCTGCAGGGTTGGGATGGACAATTAGTGAAGAAAATTTCATGAAAAATATTAATTGGCTCAGCACATTAAAATTACGTGGAAGTTACGGAACCACCGGAAATACCAATATGTCGCCCGAAATGCTTATTATGAACTGGAGCATCAACTCTGACCGGCACTGGGGCGGATCGACAATTACTTCGAGCCAAAACTGGGGCCCGTCAGGAAGTTCTGACCTAAAATGGGAAACAACTACAACGTATGATTTAGGATTTGACTTTGGATTTTTAAAAGACCGAATTAATGGTTCGTTTGCTGTTTACAAACAGGATATTAAAGATCTGATCATGAAATGTCAGGTTCCTCCATCAATGGGCTACCATAGTGCTTACAACTGGAAAAATGTTGGAGACCTAACAAATAGCGGAATAGAGTTTAATGTATCGTCGGTTAATATCAATACCAGGAGTGGTTTCCGCTGGACTACCGATTTCAATATCAGTACAAATAAAAATGAGATAAAGAAACTGAACGATCAGGAAAAAGGGAAAGGTGCAGTTCAGGATAACGTCTATATCAGGAAAGAAGGAGAATCGCTCAACACCTATTACCTTCCAAAATACTCGCACCTGAATACGGAAAACGGTCTTTACATGGAAGAAGAACTGGATAAAACAAAATGGGACAACGAATATGTAACCTCCTCTACCGGGAAACAGATCCCGATGATTGGAACTAACCCCGGCAACAATAAGTTTATTCATTCGGGGAAAACCCCCCAGCCCAAATGGTACGGCGGTTTGTCGAACAACTTCTATTACAAAGGATTCGACCTTATAGTCCAATTCAACTTTGCTGGTGGAAACTGGATTATAGATGATAAACTGGCAGGAAAAACATCGATGGATGTGGAGAATATCGGTCGCGAACTGATCGGCAACTACTGGCAGAAAGCCGGTGATAACAAACGTTTTGGCCGTATCGCTCAAAACGATAAGGTACCCTTTGACCTGGAAGGAAAACCGTCGGCAGGAGGTAATACAATGACCATCGAGAATACAAGCTTTGTTCTGGAACGGGGAGATTTTATCCGTCTGAGAAATCTTCAATTAGGTTATACAGTCCCTGCAAAAATTACAGCAAAAGCACGGATCAATAGCTTGAGATTTTATGTTGGCGGGAGCAACCTTTTTGTCGTTACCGATTATACCGGGTTCGATCCAGAGTCAATGAATGCAGTTCCTACCCCCCGAACATTCAATTTTGGTTTTTCTTTTAAACTATAAGCAACAATAGATGAATATGATACAAGTAAATCCAAAAAAAATGAAAATAAATAAAACAACCATAATATTGTCCGTTCTGTTTTTCTGTGTGGGATTGTTTTCGTGCAGTAACGAATTTTTTGACAACCCCAGACCCCAGGAAAAACCTTGGACATCAACCCTGACTTTAGATCAACTGGTTACCGAGAGTTACAGACTGGTACTTTGGGAAGGGCGCACCCGCGGCAATTTTGCTTCGTTCGACTATATGATGTCGGGTTGCAGCCAAACCGCTGCTATTTCGAACGACCTTTTCGACGACTGTAATACGATATGGTATGAACGTCGTTTTAGCGACAATACGACCAGTCAAATGGCCGATTTGTGGACTACACTTTATACCGCTATCTATGGGGCTAACGCAGGTATTGAATTTGATAATGAAAACAAAAACAATCCATTCGATCTGAGTCAGACAAGCCTGGATTATATCCAAAACTACAAAAGGCAAATCGGTGAATTGTATTTCATAAGGGCGTATGCATACTATTTCCTTGCCCGGATATGGTGCTGTCCATATAACGATGCAAACAAAAACAAACCCGGTATTATATTTACGACTCTACCTACCTCTACGACCAGCGACTTAAAACAAGGTACGGTCGGCGATATTTACAACCAGATCGTTCAGGATTTAAAAGCAGCAATTGACCGTTTGCCCCCCAGTATTTCGGGTTATGGATGGAGTGCGACTTCAATCTACAATTGTGGAAGAGCTAATCAATATGTGGCCAAATCGTTGCTTGCAAAAATCTATTTTGTGATGGGACAGTATTCTGAAGCGAAACAACTTATTGATGACGTCACTTCGTCGGGGGTATATAAACTGGAAGAAGTATATAAACCATTTATTAGTAACGACCGGAGCTACAAACCAGCAGAAAGTATATGGGAATTCAATACCGGTGATCCAACCGGAAAACGCGACTGGTCGAGACAGTTAAATTATCATGGTGTAGGATTCAACTACCGTCATTTTAATGGAGCCGATCACTTCGGAAATTTCCTGTACGATCCTGTAACAAAACTTCCGTTGACTACAATGACTGCGCTTGATTGGAATTCCTGTTCACTTTCATATTATATTCTTCGCCAGGCTGGATGGATGGAGACCGACAAAGGTCATACCTTTGCACGTCCATACAATGGAGACCCCATTAGTGCCGACACCGCCTTTACCGCAGAGGCCAAAGCCGACCTTCGTTTTACCCAGTTGTTCCATGTAACAAAAGGTGCTGGATATGGGTTTCCTTCTGGAGACCCACGTACCCGTAGTGTAGTAAAACCTAAAATATTGTCTGGTGGAGCTCCTGATTTGTCGGGCGGAAAAACGCTGGAACAATTTTACAAGGAAATGCGCGAATATCTTGAATACGAGCCCGATGCCGCTGAACCTCGCCGAACAGCCGGAACTCGCCAGGTGTATGTCGATAAATTTTTCAGGGGCCCTGATAATGGCTTTGGTACCGGGGCTGCCATGACCAAGTGGCCGCTTATCCGCTTAGGCGAACTTATCCTGATAAAAGCATGGATTCTGCAAAACAATGGACAAAAAGCAGATGCCGCTATTGAATTAAACAAACTCTGGAATAGAGCTAATCCCTCGAATCCTGGGAAGTACAACGCTTCAAATACCGACCATAAAGCTGTTTACCAGGAATTTATAAAGGAAATGCTCGGTGAAGGCGGAATTTATGAATTTCAACTTGCTACCCACATGACCATCCCCAAAGGAGATAATCCGTTTAATACTGTTGCTGATATTGCTTATCCATACGAAAATCTTGTTTTTGCGCTTCCTGAACGCGAAACATCATTGAATTCAAACATCAAATAGCCAATTGGTAGGCTAACAAATGTAAGGCTGTTCCTATTTGGAACAGCCTTTTTTGTCTTCAAACAATACTGAAGGATAAAAACAGTATTTTAACAATGGCGTTTTTGTCAAACAAAGTAGTTTCATCAAACGAGACGACTCCCGGATTTGAAAACTTAAGCCTTTTGCCAATAAGGATATTCGATAAAAATTACTAGAAAAATTTGTCACGGAGGCTCAAAAACTGGGACTTCCTGAACTAAATAAACAAATAAAAGAGTATTTTTCAGCTCACTAAAATATTGTAAACTAAACCAAGCCTTACTATGAATGCAATGCCCTTTGTATTGGGAGCTCTTGCAGTTTTAGCCCTTGCATACCGCTTCTACTACAGCTTTATAACCGCAAAAGTTCTAACCTTAAACGACGGAATTGAGGCACCTTCAATCCGCTTATTCGATAAACACAACTATTATCCTATGACCAAATGGGTGGTTTTTGGTCACCACTTTGCTGCCATCGCCGGTGCAGGCCCTTTGGTTGGGCCAGTTCTGGCCGCACAATTCGGGTTTATGCCAGGATTCATCTGGATGCTTGCCGGCGCAGTGATGGCCGGTGCGGTACACGATGTGGTTATCCTCACGGCATCGGTGCGGCACGACGGGAAATCGCTGGCCGAAATTGCCAAAGCCGAAATCAGCTCGTTCAGCGGCACGATTACTTCCATCGCAGTTTTAATCATCCTGATCATCGCGCTGGCTGGGTTGGGAGTAGTTGTTGTTAACGCGCTGGCCGAAAGTTCGTGGGGAACGTTTACTATAGCCGCTACCATTCCAATTGCCATTTTTATGGGTTTATGGATGTTTAAATTCCGCAAGGGAAAAACGGTTGAAGCTACAATTATTGGTGTGATATTGCTCTCGCTGGCGGTAATCTACGGAAAACACGTTCCCGGCTCTGTGCTCGAACCATATTTTACTTTCGATAGAAAAACCTTGACGATTTTATTGGCTGCGTATGGTTTCTTTGCATCGGTTTTGCCGGTTTGGCTGTTACTTTCGCCGCGCGATTACCTCAGTTCAATCATGAAACTTAGTGTTATCGGAATGCTGGCCATTGGGGTAATTGCTGTTGCGCCAACCATTCACATGCCTTCGCTCACACCATACATCCACGGCGGAGGACCAATTATTCCGGGAACGCTGTTCCCTTACCTGTTTATAACTATCGCATGTGGCGCCATCTCCGGATTTCATGCGCTGGTTAGCTCGGGAACGACGCCCAAAATGATTATGAAAGAATCGCACATTAAACCAATTGCTGTTGGATCAATGCTTGCCGAATCGATGGTGAGTATTCTGGCTTTGGTGGCTGCAACCAGCCTGTTTCCGCTAGATTATTTCCAGATCAATGTTTCGCCTGAGAAATTTCAGCAAATCCTGCCTCAACTTCAGGCTTTAGGATTTACCAATACCAATTTGACTGAACTTGCGCGCGAAGTAGGCGAAAATATTGCGGGGCGACCGGGTGGTGCAGTTTCGCTGGCTGTTGGCATGGCACAAATTTTTTCAGCAATACCAGGACTGGCAAGCCTGATGTCGTACTGGTACCACTTTGCCATCATGTTCGAAGCTTTATTTATCCTGACCACGGTTGATGCCGGGACGCGTATTGCCCGTTTTATTATGCAGGAAGCTTTCGGAAAAGTTTACGCGCCATTCGCCCGGGCCAATTGGATTCCGGGGAGCTTAATCACTAGCTTTTTAGTTGTTTTTGCCTGGGGATATTTTATTTATACCGGAAGCGTTTCAACCATCTGGCCTATGTTCGGTGTTGCCAACCAATTGCTGGCCACTTTAGCGCTGGCTGTAGGAACTTCTTTCCTCATCAATTCAGGAAAACGGAAATACATCTGGATAACGGTTCTTCCGATGGCATTTGTGGGAATTACCACAATTACCGGGGGCGTCATGAACATGATCAACATTTATATTCCGCAAATGATG
The DNA here is from genome assembly GCA_035353575.1 of Prolixibacteraceae bacterium. GTDB lineage: Bacteria > Bacteroidota > Bacteroidia > Bacteroidales > Prolixibacteraceae > Aquipluma. The sequence continues at coordinate 12,591 of DAOPZV010000004.1, forward strand.
GCCGAAAAAACTAATATCCAGGGTACAATCAACACCGTTTTAACCTCGGTTATTCTGGTTTGTGTTTTGCTGATTATTGCCGAAGCCACCAGGAAATGGATACGAACGGGTAAATAATTCAGCCATTTACACCCTCAGGATACCTGATTCAGGAAAACTGGGAATAGAAAAATTGTTTTCTGAACTTTTCTCAGCTCAGAAAATAAAAATTCATTAGGTTTGTTCATGTTCGCAAATTAGAGAGAAACTACCAGAAGAGAGATTTATGATCAGGCGGAATGACGTGCAGACTATCGTTAAAGGCGATAAACGAATAGTAAATGGTTGGGTAATGTACGACTGGGCCAACTCGGTGTACCAGCTAACCATTGCGTCGGCAATCTTCCCGATTTATTACAACACCGTTACGCGCACCGGCGACGATTTCAGCGTCTCATTTTTCGGAGCAAAAGTAATAAACACTGTGCTTTACTCGTGGGCCATTGCCGCTGCATATTTGCTGGTAGCATTGTTCTCTCCGTTATTCTCATCAATGGCCGATTATTCGGGGCGACGCAAAGGATTTATGCGCGCTTTCACCCTCATTGGCGCCGTAGCATGCGGCTTGCTTTATTTCTTCGACAGAAACCACATCGAGCTTGGCGTGATTGCTTTCACCCTCGGAACAATTGGCTACGGGGGAAGCATCGTTTTCTACAATTCTTTTCTTCCGGTAATTGCCGAGCCCGAAGATCAGGATCGAATCAGTGCCAGAGGTTATTCGATGGGATATCTTGGCGGAGTGGTTTTATTGCTTTTTAACCTGCTGATGATCATGAAGCCGGGATTGTTTGGAATTGAGGCCGATAGTTCGCTGCCCGCCCGAATCTCGTTTCTGAGCGTATGCGTCTGGTGGATTGGATTTTCGCAGATTACTTTTAGCCGGTTACCCAGATATACTTTCAGGAAAAGAATAACAAGAGAATCGGTTTGGACCAACGGATACAACGAATTACGGGCAGTTTTTAGCCAGATAAAAAAGTCGTACAAACTCAGCATGTATCTTGCCGGCTTTTTCTTTTTGATGATGGGTGTTTTGACAACCATGTTCATGGCCGCTACCTACGGCGAAAAACAAGTTGGCCTGAAAGAAGATGTTTTAATCCCGACGGTTTTGGCCATTCAGCTGGTTGGAATGCTAGGTGCGTGGATGTTTGCGCGAATTTCGGAAAAGCTTGGAAACCTCCGGGCTTTGATGATTTCAACCATTGCCTGGACTTTTATATGCATTGGAGCATATTTTATAACCAATGCGCTTGGCTTTTTAACTGCGGCCTTTTTTATTGGGATTGTGATGGGAGGTTCTCAATCGCTTGCCCGAAGCACTTATTCAAAAATGCTGCCTGCTGATACCACCGATCATACTTCCTTTTTCAGCTTTTACGATGTAATGGAGAAACTAGCCACAGTGGCCGGAACATTCAGCTTTGGAGCCATTGAAGCGCTCACCGGAAGTATGCGTTTTTCGGTATTGGCCATTACGATCTTTTTTGTGCTAAGCCTTGTTTTTATGTTGCCGCTATATTGGCGTACAAGAAAAGAGAATTTCTGATTAGTGATTGATAATAAACGAAAAAGACCGGTTGCCCGGCCTCTTCTCTTTTAACAGAAATCTAACATTTAACTAATCCCTCTTTTGCCCCCTGTATTCTCTTATCAGGTGTCCCCTGAATTCATTTTCAGTGCGATATAACAACAATACCTTTTTCTTTGGTAAAACCTTTAAAAACTGCTTGTTGTATTCTTTAAGTAGCATGGCTTCTTTCTCAAACGAATCAATGTAGTTGCCGGTAAGGGTCTCAATCTCCGAGTCAGAAAGTCTATCGTATTTTTCATCTGGCATCCGCTCAAAATCGTGTTTCTGACGCTGAATATCAAAGCGTTTTTTCTCAAACTCGTTGTAAACTGGCCAGAATGCCTGCGCCTCGGATGGCGTTAGAGCAAGCTTTTCAGTAAAAAATGATATTTTTTGAGCCTTTATTTTTTCAAACATATTTGAATCGGGACTCATCCTGTTTTGCGCTTTTGTGAATGCCAGGGTGAAGATCAGCAACATGCCGGTAAATATTAACTTTTTCATCTCTATTTATTTTGTATTGCAGTGCAAATTTGAACTTCATTCAGTCCTGAGGACAGGTAAGCAAGCATATCTTCGGAATTTACCTCGCTGGGATTGCTTTTATCTTCAGAAAAAATAGTGTTTACCAGAGTACTTTCATCAATCAGCGAAAAATTAAAAGTAGAATCATCTTTCGTTGCATTCGTTACGCTTGCAGCCAATTCTTTGGAAACATCCTGCCTTGTGAATTTTGTATTTGCCACTATGTAAACCAGCACGATACTTGCTGCAACAGTAACAATTGGTTTTAATATCCGGACAAGATTTACAGAACGGCGTTTCTTTCCTCCATCAACCTCCAACCTCTTCATGATACGGTCGTCAAATGAATCGAAATACCCCTCCGGGACTCTAAACGGACTCGCTCCCCGCTCTCTCATGAATTCAGATTCAATATGTTCTTTTTCGTTGTACATGATTTTTGAAATTCTGGTTCTTTGACTGTTTTGATTTAAAATAGTTTAATTTCCGGCGCCTATTTTTAATTTATCGCTTCCTCCCTCCCCTAATTGCCGCTATAAACTCTTTTTTATGAATCAACCTTTGTTTCATGAAATTTGACAAACTCTTCTACCTTTTTTACGGCATGATGATAGGAAGCTTTCAGCGCACCAACCGATGTTTCCAGTATTTCCGACATGTCTTCATACTTTATGTCGTCGTAATATTTCATATTAAAAACTATCCTTTGTTTCTCCGGTAACTGTGCAACGGCCTTTTGCAATAACATTTGCCAGTGATTCCCATCAAAATACGGATCGCTTTCAAGGTTGTTCATCAAATATTCGGTTTCGTCGGTTAAGCTGGAAGTTAGTTTTCGCTTTTTTTGGTTCAAAAATGTGATCGATTCGTTTGTTGCAATACGATAAAGCCATGTGAACAAACTAGAATCGCCTCGAAATGAATCAACACCATTCCATATTTTGATAAACGTATTTTGCAAAACGTCATCAGCATCATCGTGATTCAATACAATTTTCCGGATATGCCAATACAGCCGTTCCTTGTACGAGGAAACCAGTTGCCTGAAAGCGCCTTCGCGCGAAGCGGGTACCTTCAGAGCATCAAGAATCTGCTGATCATTGGTCATAATTGAATCGATGGTTGACTGTCAGACAAAAGAAAACTGAAAAGGTTTAATCGTTTGAAATACAGTTCAGCAAATTGACCTTCAGCAATTAAAGTTATTCGCATTTTCCCGATTTACTCAATTCTGAAATTCAAGCCTTCCTGTTTCAATTTTTCGTAAACCTGGATATCAAATTGGTATAATTTTGCCGCGCGGTGTGCAACATTTTGCTGTTTCTCTCCGGAATCGATAAGCAATTCCATTTTTGCAAGTTTCTTCCTGAAATTACGTGTATCCATTTTCTTGTTCAGGATAACTTCGTAGAGCAACTGAATCTCAGAGAGTGTAAATTTCTCGGGCAACAGGTGGAAACCAGCCGGGTGATACATCACTTCCTGTCTAAGCTTTCCAAGGGCTTTATCTATTATTATTTCGTGATCGAAGCAAAGCGTTGGCAATTCATTCAGGTTAAACCACTGAAGTGATTTGGCCAGTGATGATTGCTTTAAATTGTAATATTCCGGATTAATCAGCGCATAGTAGCCTATGGTGATAACCCTGGTGTATGGAACTCTGTCGAGCGAACCAAAAGCGTTGATTTGCTGAAGATAAACATCATTTAAACCAGTCGCCTGAAGCAGTAATTCCTTGGCAAATTCGTCCAGATCCTTGTCTTCGGGCACATGCTCACCAAATAAACTCCAGTAATTGTCGCCAGTTAGAACCGGATGTTTTTCGTAAATCTGCTTGATTTGCTCAGAGCTGGCCTGTTTAGGCAAAGCCTGCTGAAGAGCCTCTTTGTCAATTTGATTTAATAAAACCTGAAGACCGGACTTGTCGAATCCAAATATTACACAATCAACCGATATAGAATTTAAAATCATGGGTGTTAGCTTTGCATGCAAAAATAATAAACCAGAATTTAATCTTCCACAATAGCTCGAAAATATTAACTCTCAATATTATTTGCGCTGAAGTTTGGCGAATCGATTATCTTTGCACCGAAATAAAAAATTAAGGATAAAAGCATGGCTTTAAAATGTGGAATTGTAGGACTTCCAAATGTTGGCAAGTCAACTTTGTTCAATTGTTTATCCAGCGCAAAAGCCCAGTCGGCAAATTTTCCGTTTTGCACGATCGAACCCAACGTTGGAGTTATTACTGTACCAGACGACCGTTTGATTGAACTTCAGAAAATAGACAATCCCAAAAAAGTTATTCCAACTACAGTTGAAATAGTTGATATAGCCGGATTGGTGAAAGGTGCAAGCAAAGGCGAGGGGCTGGGCAACCAGTTTTTGGCAAATATTCGCGAAACTGATGCCATCATCCATGTATTGCGTTGTTTCGATAACCCAAATATCACACATGTAGATGGATCAATAAACCCAGTGCGCGACAAAGAAGTAATTGATATTGAGCTTCAGTTGAAAGACCTTGAGACTGTTGAAACACGTATTGCCAAGTGGGAAAAAGTTGCGAAAGTTGGAAACGATAAGAATGCAAAAAAGATCGTGGAAGTTTGTCAACGTTACCGAGAAGCATTGCTTCAAGGCAAATCAGCGCGCACGGTTGAATTAACTGCTGAAGAAAAAAACCTTACGAGAGATTTCTTTCTGCTGACCAACAAGCCTGTTTTATATGCCTGCAATGTTGATGAAGGATCGGCAAAAACTGGCAACAATTACGTTGAGATGGTAAAAGAAGCAATCAAGGACGAAAACGCCGAAATACTAATTATAGCAGCTGCAACCGAAGCTGATATTGCAGAATTGGAATCATACGACGAAAAGCAAATGTTTCTCGAAGAACTTGGTTTGACAGAACCAGGTGTCAATAAACTAATACATACTGCTTACAAATTGCTCAATCTTGAAACATATTTCACTACCGGAGCTGACGAAAGCCGTGCGTGGACTTATGTTCGGGGAACAAAAGCACCACAGGCTGCCGGGATTATTCACTCCGATTTTGAAAAGGGATTCATCCGTGCAGAAGTAATTAAATATGTGGACTATATCCGGTTACGTTCAGAATCTGCTTGCCGCGAAGCCGGGAAAATATCAATTGAGGGAAAAGAATACGTCGTTCAGGATGGGGATATTATGCATTTCCGTTTCAATGTGTAAGCTATTTTCAATCAAATATTAACAAAAAGGCAGCCTTTGGAGCTGCCTTTTTTCATATCCCTCGACGAAAAATACGGTATTTATAAAATAGGCTAAATTTATAAAACACATCGGTTTTTTATTTGTTCTGAAAAATATGAAGGGGGATGCATTCATTTTTTCAATCATTTTTCTTTCGGACAACTAAAAATTTGGGGAGTCATCTCTAAAAAAGAAAAACCCAATCATTTAAAATACAACAAAAAAGTATCTTTATTTTCAAAAACAATCAGAATAACAAGAAAATTGTCAACTAATATTTCAAAATATAATCAAATTGTATATTTTTGAACCCTCAGGAAATTATTTGAATATTTTAAACCAAATATATTATGTGTGGATTTGTAGGAGCATTTGAATTAAAAGGAAGGGCACAGGAACTTCGCCCTCAGGTATTAACAATGTCTAAAAGGATACGTCATCGTGGTCCGGATTGGTCAGGTATTTTTTCGTGCGATAAAGCAATATTGGCACACGAACGTTTATCAATTGTTGACCCCGAATCAGGCCAACAGCCATTGTACAGCAAAGATGGAAATCTTGTACTCGCCGTAAACGGCGAAATATATAATCACCTTGAAATTCGCGAAAGGCTTGCTTCAAAATACGAGTTTCTTACTCACTCCGACTGTGAAGTTATTTTGGCGCTTTATCGTGAAAAAGGTCCGGATTTTCTTGAAGACCTTAACGGAATCTTTGCATTCTGCCTGTACGACAAAGAAAAAGATGTTTACCTTGTAGCACGCGACCACATTGGTATCATTCCAATGTACCAGGGATGGGATAAATCAGGAAACTATTTTGTTGCTTCAGAATTGAAATCGCTTGAAGGTTTTTGCAACAAGATAGAAGAATTTTTACCTGGCAAATACTTTTACAGCCCCGATAAAGAAGTAAAAACATGGTACACTCGCGACTGGATGTCGTATGACGCTGTAAAAGACAACGGATTTGACATTGCTGAATTGAAACAGGCGCTCGAAGACGCTGTTCAACGCCAGTTAATGTCTGATGTTCCTTATGGAGTATTGCTTTCAGGAGGACTCGACTCTTCAGTAATTTCGGCTATTGCAAAAAAATATGCAGCTTACAGGATCGAATCAAAAAGTCACGAACAAGCTTACTGGCCCCAGTTACATTCGTTTGCTGTAGGCTTGATTGGCTCGCCAGACCTTGCTGCCGCGAAAAAAGTTGCAGAACATATTGGTACCATTCACCACGAAATTCACTTCACTGTTCAGGAGGGATTGGACGCCATCCGCGATGTGATTTACCATCTCGAAACATACGATGTAACAACTGTGCGCGCTTCCACTCCGATGTATTTACTTGCCCGCGTTATCAAATCGATGGGTGTAAAAATGGTACTTTCGGGTGAAGGAGCTGATGAGGTTTTCGGTGGTTATCTGTATTTTCACAAGGCACCAAACGCAAAAGAGTTCCACGAAGAAACGGTTCGCAAACTGAGCAAGTTGCACCTCTACGACTGTCTTCGCGCCAATAAATCGTTGGCCGCCTGGGGTGTTGAAGGTCGCGTTCCATTCCTTGATAAAGAATTCCTTGATGTTGCAATGCGCATTAATCCTGAAGAAAAAATGGCTCGTAATGGCCGGATGGAGAAATGGGTTGTTCGTAAAGCTTTTGAAGATTATCTGCCGGAAAGCGTTGCATGGCGCCAGAAAGAGCAATTTTCTGATGGCGTTGGATACAACTGGATTGATTCGCTTAAAGCCCTTGTTGCTAATAAAATTACTGATGATATGATGGAAACTGCGAAATATCGTTTTCCTATCAACCCGCCAATGTCGAAAGAGGAATATTACTACCGCACCATTTTCACCGAACATTTCCCGTCAGATTCGGCGGCAAGTTGTGTGCCATCAGTACCTTCAATTGCATGTAGTACTCCTATAGCCCTGGAATGGGATGCTAGTTTTAAAAATAATGTTGACCCTTCAGGCCGTTCAGTTGGAGGCGTTCACATCGATGGATACAAAAAATAATTGTTGAAGAAATCCCCTCGCAATAATTATTGCAGAAAAACCGGCTTTGTCCCGGTTTTTTTGTTTTATACAACTGGGAACTTCATTTAATTATTCTAACTTGCAAGTACTTGTTTCACTTACAATTATTAAACACTATGAAGAGATTTTATTATTGGATCTTTGCCATTTCAGTCGCGATAGTAGCCTGTACATCAAAACCATCTTATGAGGTTAAAGTTAAACTGACCGGCGCAAGTGGGAAAGCTTATTTAAACCAACGCCAAAGCGGGAAATGGGTAAAACTCGACTCTATTGACCTTGTAAACGGCGAAGGTGTTTTGAAAGGAGCGGTTACCACTCCTGAAGTTTATTATCTTGTGGTAGGACAAAAAGGAGATAATCTTCCTGTGTTCATAGAAAACTCCAAAATCACAATTGAAGGATTAGCAGATTCGCTCTGGAAGGCAAAAGTGAGCGGATCAAAAATACACAACGAATACCAGGTATTGAAGGATAAACTTGAGGCAACCGAAAAAGAAGGCAGCAAGTATTACAAACAATCGAAAGAAGCCAAGGACGCCGGAAACAAAGCCAAAGCCGACAGTTTGATGGCTTTGGCTGATAAAACTTTCATGAATGTTGAAAATACTCAGAAAGATTACATAAAAGCTAATCCGGCATCATACATCTCGCCCTACCTGTTAAGTCAGGTATATTACGATATGGACGCCGACGTTTTGGAAAGTTTTCTGAAAAGCTTTGACAAAAAACTGGAATCGGTACAAATCGTGAAAACGCTGACCGATCGTCTGGTTAAACTAAAACAAGTAGCTGTGGGGCAAATTACGCCCGATTTTACAATGGCTGCAGTCGATGGAACTCCTGTTAAATTGAGCGACGTGTACTCGAAAAATCAATATACTCTAATCGATTTTTGGGCTTCGTGGTGCGGACCTTGTAGAGGCGAAAATCCCAATGTAGTTGCAACATTTAGCGAATATAAATCAAAAGGATTCGGAATTATTGGTGTTTCGCTTGATCGCGACAAAGCAAAATGGGAAAAAGCGATTGCTGATGATAAATTAGTATGGACCCAGGTTTCAGACCTTAAAGGATGGCAAAATGAAGCTGCAGCCCTGTATGCTGTAAACTCTATTCCATCTAATCTGTTAGTTGACAAGACCGGCAAAATTGTTGCCCGAAATTTACGGGAAGAAAAACTCAGGGAAACAGTTTCCGGTTTATTGAAATAAAAAATTTAGGTGCCTGATGAAGCAATGCTGATGGCTCGTCAGGCACTTAAACCCATTTTAGGAACGAATAAATTATGGAAGAACTTACGCTTACAACTCCTGCTTTACTTTTTTCAGCAGTATCGTTAATTTTATTGGCCTACACAAATAGGTTTCTGGCTTATGCCCAGGTTGTCAGAAATTTACATGCCGATTTTAAAGAAAACAGAAATTCCGTTTTACTTGGACAAATTCAAAATCTGCGCCGCCGTCTGAAATTAACGCAACTAATGCAGGTGTTGGGCATAACCAGCCTTTTGCTGTGTGTTTTCTGCATGTTCCTGATATATGTACATTTCCATATTTTTGCTGAAATAGTGTTTGCTGTTGCTTTGGTCTTGTTGATTTTATCGCTGGCCATTTCTATCCGCGAAATCCAAATATCGGTTAG
>DAOPZV010000004.1:21753-53238 GCA_035353575.1 Prolixibacteraceae bacterium
TCTTGTTGATTTTATCGCTGGCCATTTCTATCCGCGAAATCCAAATATCGGTTAGGGCTCTGGATCTCCATTTGAATGATATGGAATGATATGGAATGATAAGAGTCTGAAACTCTTAAATTGAGCAGCATTGAAAGTCGGGAAACGACCAGAAATGCTCAATTTTTCATTAACCATGCACCCTCTCCTATTTTCAAATCTCCAAATCCGTTCATCTTTAAATTTTCAAATTTATCCATCAACAGCACAATTTCTAAACTTCTTTCTACCTTAGCGCCTCCATTTACACCATTTTATCCATGGCTCACTTTTATGGCGAAATTGCAGCTTTGTTAACCGCCGCTTTTTGGACTGTCACAAGCTTGTCATTCGAGTCTGCGGGAAAAAAAGTTGGATCTTTAGCTGTCAATTTAATCAGGCTATCCATTGCGTTCGTTATCTACTGTGTGTTAAATTACTTTCGTCGCGGGTTGGCATTACCAACCGACGCCGGAGCTGAACAGTGGGCTTGGCTTGCACTTTCAGGATTGGTTGGCTTTGTATTTGGCGATTTGCTTCTTTTTCAGTCGTACGTTGTGATTGGCGCACGCATTGCCATGCTGATTATGGCGCTGGCACCACCCATCACGGCTTTTGTTTCGTGGCTGCTGCTTGGCGAAGTACTCAGTATGATGAATTGGATTGGAATGCTCATTACTCTCGCCGGAATCTCTATTGTAATCTTAAAACGGGAAGCACCCGAAGATCCGGAATCTAAAAGAATAAAAATCACTACAAATTACAGCATTAAAGGAATATTGCTTGCTTTTGGCGGTGCCGTTGGTCAAGGCGTTGGACTGGTTTTAAGCAAAAAAGGAATGGGCAATTACGACGCATTTGCAGCATCGCATATACGTGTAATTGCCGGTACAATTGGGTTTGCCTTTATTTTTCTGGTAACGAATCAATACCCCAAAGTGTGGAAAGCACTTCACCACAAAGCCGCAATGAAACGAATTGCTCTTGGCTCATTCTTTGGTCCATTTTTGGGTGTTTCATTCTCATTAATTGCCATTAAGCACACTCAAGCGGGAATCGCTGCAACACTTATGGCCATTGTTCCCGTGCTGATAATTCCTCCAGCAATTTTCCTCTTCAGAGAAAAAGTAAACTGGAAAGAAATACTTGGTGCCATAATAACCGTTGGAGGCGTTGTAATTTTCTTTCTCTAGAGGATCTTATTGCTTGGTTTTTATCGGATTATCTGATTCATCAAAAAATTGTTTTTGCAATGCCGGAACCATGTCATCTTTCTTTACTGCCTGAATCATTTTAACCAACTGAGCAACAGTTGAATTTATCAAAAGCTCTCCGGCCTTAGCATTTGCTTTCGATCCGTCGCCACCGTAGTGATTTGGATATTTGGCATACCACCAGATTCCTGTATATACATTAGGCAAATTCTTAAGTCGATCCTGATCTGAACCCGACTGAACTTCTGCCCTGTCAAGATGAACTAACCTTGGCTGAATAGCACTCATTTCAGACGATTCAGAGTTTCCGGCGTGTGCGTCGAATTTATCGTGTTGCGTAAGTTCTTCAACCTTTTTTGTTACTTCAGGATCGTCTGAAGGTTGAAACCAATACAAACTGTAATTTCTCCGTTCAGAAAGCTGAGCCATCCCGAAAAAATTCAGGAAAGCGTTGTTACCGCCATGCCCATTCACGATTATGATCTTCTCGAATCCGTTTCTTGAAAGTTCATTCAGGGTTTCCTGAAGAATCTTCCAAATTAACTCCGGACTGTATGCAATTGTTCCGGGTTGGTGTTTCGCCTCGTTAATCTGGCTGAAATAGTACCAGGGAAAAATAACAGTATATTCTTGTGCAGCAGCCCGAAGCGCATACTCCCGTGATTCGTATAGATCTGTTCCAAGAGGTAGTTGAGGGCCGTGTTTTTCAAAAACACCGATAGGCAAAATGCAGGTTTTTGCTGATTTTTCAACAGCCTTAACAAAATCGGGAGCTGTTAATTCTTCGTACCGGAAAGGTAATTGCTGTGCAAATAATTGAGCTGTAGCAAATAGTAGAACTGCCAACAAAAAATTTCTTTTCATGGTGATTGGTTTGTGGTTTTTTGAAGTCTAAAATTAGCAAACCAAACAAAAACAACCTATTATTTCATTCGTATAAATTTTTTGTTTTTTAATTGTGTTTTGGCACGTACTCATGGAATAGCCATTTAAACATTTTCGGTTGGTATGGGCATTGGCCCTTATGGCTATTTCATCTGTGAATAAATTGTTTTTTTCAGATGGAATAGCCATGAACGAAACTATATTCCCATTTCCCGTTGCGTTTGCCAGATCAATGGCTATTTCATTGATTAGCTTTTATCCCGCTTAGGTTGGGCTCATTCTTTTTTGACGAATTTGAATTCACCAAGAGACATATTTCGCTTAATTGGATCAAATTTTGACGATGCGCGATCAAACTCTTCAAAACGATAAGGCAGAGTGGCGCTTTTTAACGCCGTAATTTGAACTCCGGTAATATTTTCAACTGCCTTTTTCAGCAATGGCTCCGACAAATCGCCCAATGGCTGGGCTGGTAATAACTGATCGGCAACGTAATAAGTTGGTGCAAATCCGTTCTTAAAATCAGTAACTCCGTTAGCATTGGCATATCTCAAAACAATGGGCTGCAAACCCCAATTCTTGAAATTGGCATATGTTGAAGCAGTTTCGTAATAATCTTCAGGCTTTATTGTTACCGAGGCTGTGTATTTCCCATAAGTGGTGTCGCCCACCATTTCTACATTCATATAAGCCTGTAACCCGGTTATTGTAAGTTCAGATGCACTTGCCGTTCCAGAACCAGTCAATACGGTAACTTTACTTAATCCCAATTGATCCGGAACTGTTTTGTCAAAAGCCACTGTTGTCTGGTCGCTCATTTTTTTTGATACCCAATAGCTCTGGTATTTATCGTTCCATTGAAATGTAACGAGTGTTTTTGCAGCATTTATTGTGGCAAGCGGGGCAATTGAGCTACAAAGGTACTGTGCGGCCGATATCTGCCCGCCTGGATTGTATCGAAGGTCTAAAACTAAGTCGGTTATTGAATTGGACTTAAAATAGTCAAGCGCAGTTTTTAAACTCGTGGAATTATAATCGGAAATAAACTGAGCATAAAACAGGTAACCGATTTTGTGGTTTTCCTTTTCTATGATTTTATAAAGTACAACCGGATCGAGATTGAGCTGCTCCGAAGTCATCGTTACGGTTCCGGAATTTGTTATTCCAGAGTCAGTTAAGCTTCCTAAAGTAGCAGTGAGGTTATCGCTGCTAAACAAGTCAGAATAATTATCTGCAGTAATATTGGCTCCATTAATTTTAGTAATAATACTGCCTCTGGCAAGCCCAGCCTTCTGTGCAGGAGTACTCGGATAAACGTATTCAACAATTGCAAAATAATTCCCGGTTGACGCGCCGCTTGAATTGACAAACCGCCCAAAAGCCAGAGAATACCCGTAAGACTTTTCCACTCCATTTAAACTATTTTCCCATGCAGTAACATCGTCTGTGATATACGACCATTTATCGTCTTTATACAGAAGCTTCTTGAAATAAGCTTTCGAGTCGGTTTCGTGATTTATATCGATATCAGGCAAGTAATTATACCACAAATAAACATCAGACATTACGGTCTTTATAAAATTATTTACCTTTTTAGTTGTTGCAGATGCTTGTGCCGTTGATGAAGTAGTGCCACCACCCGAATCATCGTCTTTCGAGCACATTACAAAGAAATACGATAAAAAAAAGATTCCTACGATTATTCTAAACGTCGATTTTTTCATGGCCAAGTAAATATTTCATGCGTATATTTTTCGCTATATAAATAGCGAATTAACATTCTACTTTTATTAAATTTTCCAACAAAATGGGACAAGTCATCAATACTAATATTTTCATCTGCGATAGTCGTCTCATAATAAATAGAATAAGACGGACATCAATAATCCTGCAGCAACTAATACTGAAAACTTCATCACAATCGGCTTTCTCACTTCTTTGCTACTCAAGCCAATCGCATAAATCATTTTCAGAAGGTTATTGCTGTTTGTTGCATTTATAATCGCCAAAGCAATTGTCGCTTCTTCAATCCCCGATTTTTGCTGAAGAATATTCAGAAGGAATGGGTCAATATCGGTGATCCCCACAATATAAGCCAGACTGGTTACCCCGGAACTACCGTAGCTTTTCTGCACAAAATCGGTAATAACGGCAAAAACCACAAACAAGAGCCCAAAAACCGCTGCAGTTTTAAATTCCAGCGGATTTTTACCCGAAGTATTGGTTTCTTCCAGCGAATATTCGGCGTTTGGTTCTTTCTTTTTAGGCTTCCAAATCACCGAAACCAGGTAGCAGATCAGGAACATCAGCAAAAAAGGAATTGCCAAAAGCCTGGCCACCATCACATTAAACAAGAACGCCAAAAACAAGATACGAATGTACATCATCCCATTGGCAATCATTATTGCTGAAACGGTTTCGCTTCCGGCCAATCCTTGTTTTTGTTTTCGGGCCAAAATCACGGTTGTTGCCGTGCTGCTGTATATTCCGCCCAATAACCCGGTTAATAAAATACCTGAATCAGGAAAAATAAATTTTTTCAGCAAGTAGCTTGTATATGAAATACCAGAAACGACAACTATAGCCAACCATAAATGATAAGGCGAGACCGGTATCTGGGGCGAGATATCGCCTTTGGGAAGCAATGGCAATATTACTCCGGCAAGTGCGATAAACTTTGCCAGTGTAATGAATTCTTCTTCAGATGCTTTCTTCGAAATAGTTATAAAATGATTTTTTAGTTCGGTAATGATTAAAAGCGCCACAATAAACGACAATACAAGCCATACTGGCTGCGTGAAAACCATGATCGGAATGCAATAGGTAAGCAATGCCAAAATGGTGCTGGTCAACCCATAATTGCTGCTCTGCGCAATTTTATGGAAGTAATGGATCCCGAGCAACAACCCGATAAGGACAAACCCAATCAAAAATGGAATGTAATTAACCGGGTCTGCTATGAAAAGAACATACGCAAGCAACCCAATAAATGTAAACGTGCGATCTGTTCCAAAAAGCAAATCCTCGTTCTCGTTGATGTGGTGCCGCCTCTGTTCCAAACCGATCAGTAACGAAAAAATCAAAACCACTATAAATTTGATAAACCCGTCGGGTATATGGTTTATTATTTCCATCTTTTTAATAGTTATCTACCAAAGATATTGCTTTGCATCTATTAATCAATAGATTTTCACCGACAAAAAAGAGTTCCTTTGAATACAACTGATATCCGCATTAACGCATCTTCACCCTAAAATATTTTAGGTATTTCAGGCAACGAAAGTTTTTATGGATTTAATGGATCGTTTTTTTGAAAATGAAAAACAATCTGTTACTTTTGTCGCCGCATTCGGTTCGTAGCTCAGTTGGTAGAGCAGCTGACTCTTAATCAGCGGGCCGAGGGTTCGAATCCCTCCGAACCGACAAACAAAAAAGGCAGTTAGGAAAATTCTCCAACTGCCTTTTTTATTAGTCACGAACCGCATAAAATTCGTTAGTCTAATTTGTACTCTCCATCTTCAAGGAACTTAATTGTCTTGTTAATCTCGGCTGACATTAAGGTGTCTTCCGATACAAATTCCACCTGTTGGCGGTAATCCTGCATAAAGTCTTCGAGGTATTCCGAAGTCTTTAATGGCCTTCTGAAATCCAGAGCCTGAGCGGCATTGTAGAGCTCAATTGCCAAAATACTGTAGATGTTTTTCGCCACTTTCAACGCCTTCGTTGCCGCATTTCCGCCCATACTCACGTGATCTTCCTGCTCGTTCGAAGATGGAATTGAATCGACCGAAGCCGGCGTACTGAGTTGCTTATTCTGGCTGACAATTGATGCAGCGGCATATTGCGGAATCATAAATCCTGAATTCAATCCAGGATTAGCTACAAGAAAAGTTGGAAGATTCCGGTCTCCTGAAATTAACCGGTAAGTGCGTCGCTCCGAAATGCTGCCAATTTCAGACAAAGCTATGGCTAAAAAATCGAGAGACAATGCCAGCGGTTCACCATGAAAATTACCTCCTGAAATAATCAGATCATCGTCGGGAAAAACGGTTGGATTGTCGGTTACCGAGTTGATTTCCGTTTCAACTACACCAGCCACATAAGCAACAGCATCGCGCACGGCGCCATGAACCTGCGGAATACAGCGAAATGAATATGGATCTTGAACGTGCGCTTTCTTCCTGTTGATGAGTTCGCTTCCTTCAAGCAGCTTCCTGAAATTAGACGCAGTTTTTATTTGCCCCGGATGAGGCCTGATTTCCTGAATCTGCGAGCGAAAAGGTTCAATCAGTCCATCGAAACTATCGAGCGAAAGTGCCCCGATGATATCGGCATAATCAACCAGACGGAAAGCCTTCAGAAGCGTGTAAACGGCATGTGCACTCATAAACTGCGTTCCGTTTAGCAACGCCAGACCTTCTTTGGCCTGAAGCCGAATAGGCTCCCACCCCATTTCAATTAAAACATCGGAGGCCTCTCTTTTTATCCCTTTAAAATAAACTTCGCCCATCCCGATTAATGGCAAAAACAACTTGGCCAAAGGGGCCAAATCGCCACTGGCACCGAGAGACCCCTGTTCGCAAACAATGGGTAATATATCGTGATTGTACAAATCGAGAATGCGTTGAACCGTTATAAGCTGTACTGCTGAGTTTCCCTTTGCCAAAGCATGAGCCTTCAGCAAAAGCATCAGCCTGACAACATCCGACGGAATTTCGGGACCCAGGTTGCACGAATGCGAGATAACCAGGTTTTGCTGCAACTTACTGAGGTCGTCTTTTGAAACCTCGATGTTGCACAATGCGCCAAAACCGGTATTAATGCCATAGAGCGGACCGTCGGTTTCGGCAATTTTCCGGTCGAGGTAAGCTTTGCTTTTTTCAATAAGCGCTTTCGATTTGTCTGACAGAACCAGTTTTTTTCGGTTCTCCAGAATATCTTCAATTATCTGATAAGTTAATTTCTCGGGTGATATATAATGAATTGCTCTTTCCATAAAAAGTGATTATTTAAAATTACAAAAAGCCCAAAGTTGGACATTGGATATTCAATAACCAACAAAAATGAAAACTACTCCATTGGGAGATTAGGAAAGAGCCTATTCAGGGGCAACGGATGTCGCCCCCTATAGATTTTGAAAAACGGTATTCTTTGAGTAATCGGATCATTTTCCCCGAAATTTACAGGGAAATAACACAATCCGAATCTACGCTGAAAGGATTTTTATCAGCTCCTGCGGATCAACCAGTTGTTGTTCGCCGGTGAGCATGTTTTTCAGGTTAATTTTACCTTCGGCCATTTCGTTTTCGCCAACAATGGCAACAAACGGGATCTTTTTGTTATTCGCCCAGGTCATCTGCTTGGCCATTTTGCTTTTGTCGGGAAAAATTTCGGCGTTGATACCGGCTTTTCGAACCGCAGCCAATACCGGCAAACAGAATGCTTCTTCGGCAGCGCCAAAATTCACAAACATCAGCTTGGTTGAATCGGCTGTAGCGGCAGGGAACAATTGCAATTGGGTTAAAACATCGTAAATGCGGTCGGCACCAAACGAAATACCCACGCCCGACACGTTGGGCATACCAAAAATACCAGTCAGATCGTCGTAACGGCCACCGCCACAAATGCTGCCCATCGCTACATTTTTGGCTTTTACCTCGAAAATAGCTCCGGTGTAGTAATTCAAGCCACGAGCTAGAGTAAGGTCGAGCTCAACTTCTGTATTCAGCGTCAGTGTTGACAAATAGGCAAACAAAGTGCGCACTTCGGCAATACCTTTGGCTCCTGTTTCAGATTGACCAATAGCCGATTCGAGTTGCGAAAGTTTTTCAGAGACGGTTCCTGATAAATGCAGGATCGGCTGAAGTTTATCCACAGCTTCCTGCGGAATACCTTTTTCGAGCAACTCCTCATTCACCTTTTCCAGACCAATTTTATCGAGTTTGTCGATGGCAACGGTAATGTCCACAATGCGATCCTTTTCGCCAATCACTTCGGCAATTCCGGCCAAAATCTTACGGTTGTTAATTTTCACAATCGTGTTGATCTTCAGCTTCGAGAAAACGGCATCAACAATTTGCACCAGCTCCATTTCGTTGAGCAACGAATCGCTGCCCACAATATCGACATCGCACTGGTAAAATTCGCGGTAACGGCCTTTCTGCGGGCGATCGGCACGCCAAACCGGTTGAATCTGGTAACGTTTAAACGGGAACGAAATGTCGTTGCGATACTGTACCACAAAGCGGGCAAAGGGCACCGTTAAGTCGTAGCGCAAACCTTTTTCCGAAATACGGTTCGTCAATTTTATGCTATTCCGGTCGAGTAATTCCTGATCAGAAAGATTGGTGGCAAAGTCGCCCGAATTCAGTATTTTAAACAACAGTTTATCACCTTCTTCGCCGTATTTTCCCATCAAAGTCGAAAGGTTTTCCATGGCCGGAGTTTCAATAGGCTGAAATCCGTACAGGCGGAAAATGCTTTTGATGGTATCGAAAATGTAGTTCCGGTTGGTCATTTCAGCCGGTGAAAAATCGCGTGTTCCTTTTGGAATTGAAGGTTTCTGTGCCATAATGTATCTTAATTCTGAGCCGCAAAATTAAGTAATTTCAAAAAATACCCGCTACATAAATTACTTTTGAAGGCTATAATATTGATTTGTCAACATTTTCAGGTATTCACCACATCCATCTTCATTTTCTTTGGGTGCCCAGCCGGCAAAATTTTTATCATTTTCGGGAAAATATGGCCCATCCTTAATTTCATAAACAACACTACCCGTTTCAAGAGAAATAACGGTATGCCATGTTCCTGGGTCAATTTCAACCGCGTAGTTTCCATTTTCACGATTAAGCAATACAAATTCGATTGGCTTTCCGTCGTTATCGAAGAAAACTACGACCAAACTTCCACGCAAAACAACGAAAACCTCGCGTTTTTCCGGGTTTTCGTGTTTGTGTGGCTGCACATAAGTTCCTGGCTCGAATGCGTTGAGCATCCGGTTTATCGGGTCGGCCAAATTATCGTGATGATTCAGATTCATTCTGCGACGCGGTGCTTCAGCAGCTTTCTGGCTAAGTTCGTCAAGTGTTGTATTTGTTATTACTTTCAACATTTGTGTGGATTTACAAGTACTTCAGTAAAACAAATATATTGGCAATGGGCTCACTTTATTCAAAAAATATTTTCAGCAGTTCCAATTTGTTATGCACCTGAAATTTCTCAAACAGGATTTGAATATGCCGGTGAACGGTTTTTTGAGAGATATTCATCACTTCTGCAATCTGCTTGTATTCCAATCCCTGATCGACAAGTTTAATCACTTCAATTTGCCGTTCGGTAAGTTCAAATTCACGCGAACGGGCGGCAAATAAATCCCACTTGGTTGATTCAGGCTTCGAAGATGTTTCAAACTGCGAATGAATGGCGTTAATGGCATCCTGAAGTCCGGCCTGTCGCTGAACATTCGAGTTTTTAAGCACCGAAATCACCTTTACCTTCAATTCGTCCATCGAAAATGGTTTGAAAATATAATCAGAAACACCCTGCCTGAGCATTTCCAATTTCTCGTCGTTATTCGACCGAGCGGTAATAAAAATAAACGGAACAAGGCCCAGCGCCGCATCTTTATTGACCTGACGGTAAAACTCAAAACCATCCATGCCCGCCATCATTACGTCCGACAATATTAAATCGGGGCGCGGCGAAGTCTTCAGTAAAAAGAGAGCCTCATTTCCATCCTTCGCGGCAAATACATTATACTGCTCAATCAGCTCATCTTTTAAATAGCGCAGCATATCCGGATTATCTTCAACCACCAACAGGCTTTTCCGCCCTGCCTGAAATTCATTTTCCACACTTCGGATTAACGTCTTTTTAGTCGGCGCCGGCATGGCTGCATCCTGCGTTTTTTCTCCAGAAGTGCTGTCGCCTGCCAGTGGAAACTTAATCGTGAATGTTGTCCCCTCGCCCATTTCAGACTGCACACCAATCGTTCCATGCAGGGCTTCAATGGTCTGCTGCACAATATACAAGCCCATTCCAAATCCTGAATTGCGGTTATCCGAATCGGATGCCTGAAAATACAAATCGAATATTCGCGGTAAATCAACAGCTGAAATACCATTGCCCGAATCACGCACAGTTAGAATGGCTGATCGGGAATCCATATTAAGCCGAATGGTAATCTCATCCTGTTCTTTCGTGTATTTAATGGCATTGTCGAAAAGATTGTGAACAATTCGCTCAATAGCCAGCGGATCGGCTAAAACCTTTATCCCATCGCTAATTTCAACAATTAAATTCCTTGCTTTCTGCCGCGCCTCTTCCTGAAATAAAGCTGCTTTCAGCTTCAACGCATTCGAAAGATTGCAAACAGCCTCAGAATTATAAATAACAGCGCCTTTCTCAAATTTCTCTACGTCGAGGTAAAGCACCATCGTTTCGCGCAAGAGATCGATATTTTCTTTCACAATGCGTAATTCTTCGGAAGGCCCAACGCGCTTCGAATACCGATCGAGATAATTACCAATCAGGGTTAACGGGGTTTTAGTTTCGTGAGCAACATTAATAAAATATTTGGTTTTCAGCGCACTTGCATTCTCGATCTTCGCTTTGGCCTTTTGAAGCTCGCGGGTACTTTCGTCAACTTTTCGTTCAAGGTTTTCCTTCAGTTCAATTAAATCGCAAAACTCTTTATTGAAGCGGATAGCGAGCGCATAAGCAAAGGTAAACGCGACTCCGATTTTCAGGAAATTATTCACCACCCAAAACGGCAGGTGGTGTTGAATCAGCGAGCTACTGGTAATTAATTTATAGAACCAGATATAACTGATGTACGATAAGGAAGTCCAGCCAATAATCCGGCTACTGGTATCAATCACCTTTCGTTTAAACAAAACAGGAAGGTACAAAAAGAGCATTGTTACAATCACAATTCCCAACGAAAACCAGACGATCAGGAATGTGGCATAAAAGTATTTTTCCGCGGCATTAAATATCGGATACATACTCAGCGCGGCAATCCCCGCAAATCCGCTAAAAACTTTGGATAATAAAGCCTTTTTAGTTTGGGGAATGCGCAGTGAAAACTCAAGTATCAGCATCAGGCTTTTCAGGATGATTAACCAGCTCACTGCAATCAGAAAGGCATTCCATGCCGGAACATTTATAAATCGGCCCAGCAAAATTCCAAATTGTATGGTATCCAAAAAAATGTAGAAAAGCAGCCCAAAGAACAGCCCGCTGAAATACAAATAAAGCTTCCCTTCAGGAAATGATTTCCGCCCAAGGTAAATGGTAAGATGATACAGAATGAGGGAAATAAGGACCGTAAATACGGCAAACTCGGCAAGCATTATATATACACTCTGCTCCTGAGCTATTATTTGGTTAATAATATCCATGGCTTTTGGTTAGTAATGTCCATTGTGCAAGCGCAAGATACTCACAAATTTTAGCAACCGAAAACAAACTGTTTAACAACTAAAAAACACACATGGAACGACGCTCATTTATTAAAAATGCCAGCTTAGCTGCCGGACTAATGGCCACTGCCCCATCGATTTCGTTCGGAGGCAGCACCGAAAAATATGATTTCCCTTTGCTCGATCTGCACGTGCACACTACTCAGCAATTCACCA
Organism: Prolixibacteraceae bacterium; assembly: GCA_035353575.1. GTDB lineage: Bacteria > Bacteroidota > Bacteroidia > Bacteroidales > Prolixibacteraceae > Aquipluma. The sequence goes on from DAOPZV010000004.1 coordinate 33,512, forward strand.
TTGATAACATCATGGAAATTGGGGAAAAGCAGGGTGTAAAGTTCGGGATTGTTGATCACCCTATCAGTTGGGCGCTAAAAAACGATGCAGATTTAAAAAACTACATCCTGAACTTACGGAAATATCCGGTTTACATTGGGTTGCAACCCACTTATCCCGGATGGTACAAAAATTATTCGGCGGAGTTACTGGCCCAAGTTGATTACATTTTGATGGATCCGCAGATGGTGCCTATGGGAAATGGGGACACATGGAAAATCTGGGAGTTTGATACCTATATCGACGATACCGAAGACTTTATGAAACGGTACATGGATTATGCCCTGCAAATCCTCGAAAACGAGCCAATCAACATTTTCGGATGGCCGCTATTCCTACCAGTTTGTATCGCACGCGATTACTACAGCCTCTGGACCGAAGAACGCATGCAACTAATTATTTCAGCGGCAAAAAAACGCGACATCGCCATCGAAATTAACGACATGTCGCATACGCCGCACGATAAATTTATTTTGAAAGCGAAAAAAGAAGGCTTGAAATTTACTTTCGGATCGGACTCACGGAACCAGAATGTTGGCCGACTGGCTTATTGCAAGCAAGTTGCACTGAAATGTGGTTTGACCGCCAGCGATTTTTACGTACCTGTGCATAAAACCGGTGAACTTTAAAAAATAACGGCAATTAAACCAAACAGAAGCAGAAACAAAAAGTCCGAAGTAGTAACAACTTCGGACTTTTACTTATTTAGTCTTTTACCAACTTTTTATATTTCACACGCTGTGGCCCAACGTCGCCCAAGCGCTTTTTGCGGTTTTCTTCGTAATCAGAAAATCCGCCTTCAAAGAAAACAACTTTAGAATCGCCTTCAAAAGCGAGAATATGAGTAGCAATACGGTCGAGGAACCAGCGGTCGTGCGAAATAACAACGGCACAACCGGCGAAGCTGTCCAAACCTTCTTCCAACGCCCGAAGTGTATTGATATCAATGTCGTTGGTAGGCTCATCAAGTAAAAGCACGTTGCCTTCTTCTTTCAATGCCATAGCCAAATGCAGACGGTTACGTTCACCACCCGATAAATAGCCGCATTTCTTTTCCTGATCGGCACCACCAAAGTTAAAGCGCGACACATAAGCACGGGCATTCACCTGTCGTCCTCCAACATTCATCAAATCATTTCCTCCTGAAATAACCTGAAATACGGTTTTCTCCGGATCAATTGACTTGTGTGTTTGATCAACGTACGAAATTTTCACAGTTTCACCAACCTCAAAAGTGCCAGCATCGGCCTTTTCAAGCTCCATAATCAGTTTGAACAAAGTGGTTTTACCAGCCCCATTTGGCCCAATAACTCCCACTATTCCGTTTGGCGGCAATACAAAATTCAGGTTTTCGAACAACAAACGGTCGCCATATCCTTTAGCCACTTCATTCGCAATAATTACTTTCTCACCTAAACGCGGACCATTCGGGATGAAGATTTCCAGCTTTTCTTCTTTCTGTTTAACATCCTCGTTCACCATGCGGTCGTAGGCACCAATACGGGCTTTCGACTTGGCCTGACGGGCCTTTGGTGCCATTCTGATCCATTCCAGCTCGCGCTCCAACGATTTCCGGCGCTTAGAGGCAACCTTTTCCTCTTGCTCCATCCGTTTCGATTTCTGATCAAGCCACGACGAGTAATTTCCTTTCCAAGGAATACCTTCACCACGGTCGAGTTCCAGAATCCAGCCAGCCACGTTATCCAGGAAGTAACGGTCGTGAGTAATACAAATCACAGTTCCTTTATATTGCTGAAGGTGCATTTCAAGCCACTGAATCGATTCAGCATCGAGGTGGTTAGTTGGCTCATCGAGCAAAAGAACGTCCGGTTCTTTCAGGAGCAAACGGCAAAGGGCAACGCGACGCCGCTCTCCACCGGAAAGTTCACGCACCGGCTGGTCGTCAGGCGGACATTGCAAGGCATCCATGGCGCGTTCGAGTTTGGAGTCAAGGTTCCAGGCGTCATGCTGATCAATTTTATCCTGAAGAACGGCCTGCTCTGCATATAATTTGTCCATTGCGTCTGGATCTTCATAAACAGCAGGATCTCCAAATTTCAGGTTAATATCCTCGTAGGCCTTCAGCACATCAACAATTTCCTGTACGCCTTCCTGAACAATTTCCTTAACGGTTTTTGTTTCATCAAGCTTTGGATCTTGTTCCAAATAGCCGACACTGTAACCTGGCGAAAAGACCACTTCGCCCTGATACGAACCTTCTATTCCGGCTATTATTTTTAACAAAGTAGACTTACCCGAACCATTTAACCCGATGATTCCGATTTTGGCTCCCAGGAAAAATGAAAGGGAAATATCTTTCAGAACTTGCTTTTGCGGCGGGAAAGTTTTACTCACCCGATACATTGAGAAAATTATCTTATTATCGTCGGCCATTTTTTGTAATATTTACAGTAAATAATCAAATACACGAATTCAGCTATCCAACAGGTAACTTGAGTTACCAAAAATAGCAGTTTTTAACATTCAAAATAAGTAGTTTTGCCCTTATTAATAACGCCATTAAACAACGACTGTGAGATTGTTAGTTGTCGATGATAATCCGGTAAATCAAAAGCTTCTTTTTTATTCCTTAAAAAAGCATTATGACGTTGTTATGGCAAATAATGGTCTTGAAGCAGTACAAAAGCTCAACAACGAAGCTTTTGATGCCGTTTTAATGGATTTGTCAATGCCAGTAATGGATGGTGCTGAAGCAACATTACAGATTCGGAAGTCTGATGATCCCAGAATTCAAAATATTCCAATCATTTTCGTTACGACAAACGACTATGACCATGAACGCGAACGTTGTTTGAGTAATGGTGCCAACGAGTACCTTACCAAACCTGTAGATATTCCGGCACTTATTGAAACGATTGACAATTATCTGCCAGACAGATAAAACACGAGACTTTTCACCCCAAAGTACAGTTTATATATACAAAAAGAGGCTGGCTCTAACGAGTCAGCCTCTAATTTTTTATTTAGCCTTTATTACTCTTCTGATTTTTCTTCAGGAGCTGACGCCTTTGGTTCTTCTGTTACCGGAGCAGCTGCAACTGGAGCTGATTCAGTTTTCTTTTTAGAACCGCGACGAGAACGAGCTGCTTTAGCTTTTCCGCCTTTAGCTGCCAACATATTTTCGTTGAAGTCAACCAACTCAATGATACACATCTCAGCATTATCGCCAATGCGGTTACCTGTTTTTAGAATACGAGTGTAACCTCCCGGACGATCTGCAACCTTTTCAGCAACTTCGCGGAACAACATAGATACTGCGGTTTTGCTTTTCAGGTTTTCGAACACTACCCTGCGAGAATGAGTTGTATCGTCTTTAGCTTTAGTGATAAGCGGTTCAACAAATACCCTCAAAGCTTTAGCTTTAGCCAAAGTAGTAGATATCCTTTTGTGGAAAATCAACGAATTTGCCATGTTGGATAACAAAGCTTTTCTGTGAGCACTTGTTCTACCTAAATGGTTTAATTTGTTATTATGTCTCATTTTTACCTATTCCTTATCAAGTTTATACTTACTGATATCCATCCCGAAAGTCAAATTCAAACTCACTAATAAATCATCAAGTTCTGTGAGCGACTTCTTACCGAAATTACGGAATTTGAGCAAATCGTTTCTGTTGTATGTAACCAATTCACCTAAGGTTTCAACATCAGCTGCTTTGAGGCAGTTCAATGCACGAACTGAAAGATCCATGTCAACCAATTTGGTTTTCAGGAGCTGACGCATGTGCAATACTTCTTCATCAAATTCTTCATTTGCAAATTTCTCGTCAGAATCGATAGTAATCTTTTCGTCAGAGAATAACATGAAATGATAAATCAGAATCTTTGCAGCTTCTTTTAATGCATCTTTCGGATGAATTGAGCCATCAGTTGTGATTTCAAAAACTAACTTTTCATAGTCAGTTTTCTGCTCAACACGGTAATTTTCGATTGCATATTTCACATTCTTGATCGGAGTGTAAATTGAATCGATCGGAATAACTCCAAACTCAGCATCGATAGGCTTATTTTCAGCGCCAGGAACATATCCACGACCTTTGTTGATGGTGATATCCATCTGCAATTTTACTTCAGGTTCCATCCGGCAGATAATCAGCTCTGGATTCAAAACACGGAAGCCGGTCATAAATTTGTTGATATCTCCGGCAGTAAATATTTCCTGTCCGGTTATTGAGATTGATACCTTTTCGCTGTCAAAATCTTCAACTTCGCGTTTAAAACGAATTTGTTTCAGATTAAGGATAATTTCGGTAACATCCTCCATTACACCCTTAATAGTTGCGAATTCGTGATCAACTTTGTCGATTTTTACAGTAGTAATTGCATAACCTTCCAAAGAAGATAACAGAATTCTTCTTAAAGCATTACCAATTGTAATACCATAACCTGGTTCCAACGGACGGAATTCAAATTTTCCGTACTTATCGTCGGTTTCAACCATTATAACTTTGTCGGGTTTTTGGAACGCTAATATTGCCATAATAATACTGAGTATATGATTATTTAGAATACAACTCTACGATAAGCTGTTCTTTAATGTTTTCAGGAATTTCTGCTCTTTCAGGACGGTTAAGGTATTTACCAGCCAACTGAGAGTTATCCCATTCCAACCATGCGTATTTACTAGCGCGACGTGAATTTAATGAAGTTGTAATAACCTCAAGTGATTTTGATTTTTCGCGTACGCTTACGATATCACCTGGACGTAAGTGGAAAGATGGAATATTTACTACCTCTCCGTTAACAACAATGTGCTTGTGAGACACTAACTGACGGGCAGCTGCACGTGTAGGAGCAATTCCTAAACGGAAAACTACATTGTCTAAGCGTGCTTCAAGTAATTGAAGTAATACTTCGCCGGTTACACCTTTAGATGCAGACGCCTTTTTGAACAGGTTAGAGAATTGTCTTTCCAATACACCATACATGTATTTAGCTTTTTGTTTTTCTCTCAACTGCAAACCGTATTCTGATTTTTTACGTCTGCGGCTGGCTAAACCATGAAATCCCGGTGGATAATTTTTCTTTTCAAGTACTTTATCTGGTCCGAAAACAGGTTCGCCAAATTTCCGGGCAATCTTTGATTGTGGTCCTCTATATCTTGCCATTTCTGTCTTATTAAATTAGATTAAACACGTCTCCTTTTTGCAGGACGACAACCGTTATGTGGTAATGGAGTAACGTCAACAATTTCGCTGATCTGAATGCCAACGCTACTGATTGCGCGAATAGCTGACTCACGGCCATTACCTGGACCTTTTACATAAACTTTTACTTTTCTTAAGCCAAGATCATAAGCAGTCTTAGCACATTCTTCTGAAGCCACCTGTGCAGCATAAGGAGTATTCTTTTTTGAACCTCTGAATCCTTTTTTACCAGCCGACGACCACGAAATAACCTCACCATTGCCGTTTGTTAACGACACGATGATGTTATTAAAAGAAGAGTGGATGTGTGCCTGCCCGATAGCTTCAACAACGACAACGCGTTTCTTTGTTGTACCAGTCTTTTTTGCCATAATTCAAATATCAATTATTTAGTGGCTTTTTTCTTATTAGCAACAGTTTTTCTCTTTCCTTTACGTGTGCGAGCATTGTTTTTGGTGCCCTGTCCACGAAGAGGTAAGCCAATACGATGACGGATGCCACGGTAACAACCGATATCCATCAAGCGTTTAATATTCATCTGAGTTTCTGAACGCAATTCGCCTTCAACTTTGATGCTTCCGCTAATAGCCGCACGAATAGCTGCTAACTGATCATCAGTCCAGTCCTGCACTTTGATATCTTTATCTACGCCGGCTTTTTCCAGGAGGGTTTTTGAAAGATTACGCCCTATACCGTAAATATAGGTTAATGCAATCTCACCTCTTTTATTATTAGGGATGTCAACTCCACTTATACGAGCCATAAAATAAAATTTTTACAAAGTTAATTAATTATCCCTGACGTTGTTTGTACTTCGGATTCTTTTTGTTAATCACATACAAACGGCCTTTTCTGCGTACAATTTTGCAGTCGGCACTACGTTTTTTAATGGATGCTCTTACTTTCATTATTTTGTGCTTTAGTTTTTATATCTAAAAGAAATTCTTCCTTTTGTCAGGTCGTATGGCGACATTTCAACTTTCACTTTGTCTCCAGGTAAAATTTTAATGTAATGCATCCTCATTTTTCCTGAAATATGTGCAGTTATAATATGTCCGTTCTCCAACTCAACCCTGAACATTGCATTCGATAATGATTCAATGATTGTTCCGTCTTGTTCTATTGACGATTGTTTTGCCATAAATATTACTCAAGTATCTAGTATCCTGATTGTTACAATTATCAGAGAAAAGATTTTTATTTTCCGCTAATAAATCCGGCAAAACTATAAGAATTACCGGACTTATTTCGCTATTTATGAATTAAATTAACAAGTTTAGAACTTTCATTAATCCAAGACAACAATGCTCTAAAACTACTAGTATGCACCGCCTGCACGTCCTTTAATCCGGCCTGATTTCATCAAACCGTCATAATGGCGCATCAATAAGTGACTTTCAATTTGTTGTAAGGTATCCAAAACTACACCAACCAAAATCAACAACGATGTTCCGCCATAGAAATAGGCAAACTGTTGATTGATTCCAGCCATCATTGCAAAAGCAGGAAGAATTGTAATTATACCAAGGAAAATAGATCCTGGCAAGGTAATTCTTGACATGATTGAATCTAAGAACTCAACTGTTTTCTTTCCGGGTTTAACACCAGGAATAAAACCGCCGTTCTTTTTCATGTCTTCCGACATTTGCAACGGATTAACTGTGATAGCAGTATAGAAATATGTAAAGAGGATTACTAACAAAAATTGAGTAAGGTTATACCAAAGACCTGTATGATTTGTAAAAGCAGCCGCAAAACCACTCATACTGTCAGATTTGGCAAACCCAGCCAAACTAATAGGAATAAACATTATCGCCTGTGCGAAAATGATAGGCATAACACCAGCAGCATTCACTTTCAACGGAATATACTGACGAACACCACCATACTGCTTGTTGCCAACGATACGTTTTGCATACTGTACCGGAATTTTGCGGGTTCCCTGAACCAACAAAATAGCTCCCATAAACACAGCTGCAAGCGCAACAAACTCAATCAGGAACATAACCATACCACCACCTTGTTGTTCGATACGCGAAACGAATTCCGCAACAACAGAATGAGGCAACCTAGCCATAATTCCAACCATGATGATCAATGATATCCCATTCCCAATACCCTTATCAGTAATACGTTCACCAAGCCACATTACAAACATCGAACCAGCAGTTAAGATGATAATCGACGGAATTGTAAACATTGTGCCAGTAATTGCAAACGCAGCTTCAGGTAATTGGTTATGAAGGTTTACAAGATAGGCTGAACCCTGGAAAATCAAAATAACAACAGTCAGATAACGTGTTATCTGATTGATCTTACGACGTCCTGATTCACCCTCTTTTTGCATCCTTTGAAAGTAGGGTACAGCAATACCCAACAACTGGATCACGATAGAAGCCGAAATATATGGCATAATCCCCAAAGCAAATATTGATGCTTTAGAGAAAGCCCCACCTGAGAACATATCTAACAGACCGAGCAACCCCTCGGATGTTTGATTTTTAAGCTGAGCCAGCTGTGCCGGATCAACTCCAGGTAATGAAACGTACGATCCTAAACGATATATCAAAAGTAAGAACAGTGTGATCCCCAACCGAGATCTCAAGTCTTCAATCTTATAAATATTCTTTAGGGTTTCAATAAACTTTTTCATCAGGTTTAGAGTATTTCGGTTGTACCTTGTAGTTTTTCTATGGTCTCTTTAGCTCTTTTTGAAAAGGCGTGAGCTTTAACTTCCAATTTAAGGTTTAATACTCCATCTCCTAATATCTTCACTTTATCCCTTTTGGAAGCCATTCCTGCTTCAACCAAAGTATTAACATCAATTGAAGTTAAATTCAAAGACTCAGCTAATTCCTGAAGAACATCAAGGTTGATTGCTTTAAACTCACTTCTGTTGATGTTTTTAAAGCCAAATTTAGGAACAACACGCTGTAAAGGCATCTGACCTCCTTCAAAACCACGACGACTTTTGTATCCTGATCTTGATTTAGCTCCTTTGTGACCTCTTGTAGAAGTGCCACCATGACCTGAGCCCTGGCCGCGGCCGATACGCTTCACGTTCTTTGTTGAACCTTCTGCAGGTTTAAGATTACTTAAATCCATATTTCTTGATCTTAATAAGTTTAAACTTCTTCAACAATTACGAGATGCTTTACTTTCGCAACCATTCCCATAATTTGCGGAGTTACTTCCTGAACCACAGAGTGGTTAAGTTTTTTGATTCCAAGTGCAACAAGCGTAGCTTTCTGCGTCTTATCTGAACCAATTTTACTTTTTACTTGTGTAATTTTAATCTTAGCCATAACTCCTTATCCATTAAATACTTTATCCAATGTTACTCCGCGATGATCAGCTACCGTATGTGCATCGCGCAACTCGAGCAATGCATTCATAGTTGCTTTAACGAGGTTATGTGGGTTCGACGATCCTTTAGATTTGCAAAGGATGTTGTGTACGCCAACACTTTCCAACACGGCACGCATAGCACCACCAGCCTTTACTCCGGTACCCGAAGTTGCTGGTTTCAGGAATACACGGGCACCGCCAAACTTAGCTTCCTGTTCGTGAGGAATTGTGCCTTTATATACCGGAACTTTCACGAGGTTCTTTTTAGCAGCATCAACACCTTTAGAGATTGCTGTAGTTACTTCACTGGCTTTACCCAGGCCCCAGCCCACGATGCCATCTTCGTTGCCTACAACAACAATAGCTGAAAAGCTAAATGTTCTACCCCCTTTGGTTACTTTGGTCACACGGTTAATAGCTACCAACCGGTCTTTCAGTTCCAAATCACTGGTTTTTACTTTTCTGATATCTCCTGCCATAACTATTAAAATTTAAGGCCACCTTCACGGGCAGCTTCAGCTAATGTTTTAACTCTTCCGTGATATAAATAACCGTTACGATCGAATACTACTGTAGTAATTCCGGCTGCAAGTGCCTTTTCGGCAACTATTTTACCTATCTTAGCAGCAATTTCAACTTTGGTACCCTCGGCACCTGTGAAATCTTTATTCAAAGAAGATACTGCCAATACGGTTGTTCCTGATAAATCATCAATCAACTGAGCATAAATCTGCTTGTTGCTTCTGAATACATTCAAACGTGGTCTTTCAGCAGTTCCGGAAACAATTTTCCGGATTCTCTTCTTAATTCTATATCTTCTTTCTTGCTTTGTTAAAGCCATGGTATCTAAATTTTACTATTTAGCGCCAGCTGATTTACCAGCCTTACGTCTAATATTTTCACCAACAAATTTAACACCTTTACCTTTATAAGGCTCTGGTTTCCTGAAGGATCTGATCTTAGCTGCAATGTGACCAAGTAATTGCTTATCGCAGCTCGACAGAGTTACTATTGGGTTGCTACGCTTATCACTTTTAGCTTCCACTTTAACTTCGGCTGGAAGCTGAAGATAAGTGTGGTGTGAATAACCTAAAACCAAATCAAGAACCTGTCCGTCGTTTTCAGCACGATAACCAACACCTACCAGTTCAAGCTTAATTTCATAGCCTTTTGATACACCTGTAACCATGTTGTTTAAAAGTGCACGATAAAGACCATGCATTGCACGGTGTTTTCTATCGTCAGAAGGACGACTTACTGTTAAAGTATTACCTTCAACAGAAAGTTGGATTTCAGGATCAACCTGTTGTGATAATTCTCCTTTTGGGCCTTTTACAGTCACCATATTGGTATCACTAACTGTAAATTTTACGCCTGCAGGTATTTCAATGGGTAGTTTACCTATCCTTGACATTACTTTTTCCTCCTAAGATTAATAAACGTAACATAAAACTTCACCACCAACTCCCAGCTCGCGAGCTTCTTTATCGGTGATTACGCCTTTTGATGTAGAAATTACTGCAATACCCAATCCGTTAAGTACACGCGGAATGTCTTCAGTATGACAATACTGACGTAAACCTGGTTTACTTACCCTCTTAATTGCTTTAATAGCAGGTATGCGGGTTTCGGGATGGTATTTCAAAGCAATTTTAATATTGCCCTGATAGTTCACATCATCTTCAAACTTATAGTTGAGGATGTATCCTTTATCTTTCAAAATTTTGGTAATTTCTTTTTTGATATTGGATGCAGGGATATCAACTACACGATGTTTTGCTTTCTGTGCATTTCTGATTCGTGTCAGATAGTCTGCTATTGGATCTGTAATTTTGCTCATTACTACTAAATTATAAAATTACCAACTTGCTTTTTTTACTCCCGGAATTAAACCAGTAGAAGCCATTTCACGGAAATTGATCCTGCTGATTCCGAACTGACGCATGTAGCCTTTCGGACGACCGGTTAATTTACATCTGTTGTGCAGACGAATGCGGGAAGAGTTCTTAGGTAACTTTTGAAGTCCGATATAATCGCCTTCAGCTTTAAGCATGGCTCTTTTTTCGGCATATTTTTCAATAAGTGCAGCTCTTTTTACTTCCCGAGCTTTCATTGATTCCTTAGCCATATCTTAATTCTTTTTAGCATTTTTAAATGGTAAACCTAATTCTTTCAGTAACGCATAGCCTTCCTCGTCGGTATTGGCTGTGGTTACGAAAGTTATATTCATCCCGTTGATGCGAGTTACTTTATCCAGTACGATTTCGGGGAAGATAATTTGTTCTGGAATACCTAAAGTATAATTACCACGGCCATCCATTTTACCTTCAATACCTTTGAAATCGCGAATACGGGGAAGAGATACACTGATCAGACGATCAAGGAATTCGTACATACGTTCTTTGCGTAATGTAACGCGAACGCCAATTGGCATTTTCTTCCTTAACTTGAAGTTCGAGATATCTTTTTTAGATTTGGTAGTAACTGCTTTTTGTCCAGCGATATTTGTGATTTCTTCGGTGGCAATTTCAATCAATTTCTTGTCTGAAATAGCAGCTCCAACTCCCTGATTGATAACAATCTTCTCCAACTTCGGTGCCTGCATTACATTTTTGTAGGACATTTCCTTCATCAATGCAGGAACAACCTCGTCTAAGTATTTTTTCTTAAGTGTTGGTACGTAAGCCATTACTTAATCTCCTCTCCTGATTTTTTTGAATAACGAACTAATTTACCTGAATCATCCAGCTTCCGACCAATACGAGTAGGTTTTCCTGTTTTCGGATCCTTGTTCATAAGGTTAGAAATGTGAATAGGTGCTTCCCTTTCTACAATACCTCCCTGCGGATGTTTCGCATTTGGTTTTGTATGTTTTTTTACCATATTAACACCTTCCACAATAGCCTTCTCGGTTGCTCTGATTACTTCGAGCACTTTTCCTTCCCGTCCTTTGTAATTGCCAGCAATTACAATAACTGAGTCGCCTTTTTTTAAGTGAAATTTTCTCTGCATTTCTTTAATTTTATGCATTAAAGTACTTCAGGAGCAAGTGAAATAATCTTCATGTTTTGATCACGAAGTTCTCTTGCTACGGGTCCGAATATACGAGTTCCGCGCATTTCACCAGCATTATTCAGTAAAACTACAGCGTTGTCATCGAAGCGGATATATGATCCATCCTGACGACGAACTTCTTTGGTGGTCCGAACAACAATAGCTTTAGACACGGCACCTTTTTTCATGTCACTTCCCGCTATAGCACTTTTTACTGTAACTACAATGGTATCGCCAAGTGTGGCATAGCGCTTACGAGTTCCGCCTAATACGCGGATAACGAGCACTTCTTTGGCCCCACTATTATCGGCAACGGTACATCTTGTTTCCTGTTGTATCATGATTACTTAGCTCTTTCTATGATTTCCACTAATCTCCAACATTTTTGTTTGCTAATCGGACGTGTTTCCATAATCCGAACAGTATCGCCAATGTTGCAGTCGTTCTTTTCATCGTGGGCGTAAAATTTCGAAGTTTTGTTAACAAACTTTCCGTAGATCGGATGTTTTTCTTTGCGGTGTTCTGCAACAACAATAGTATTCTGCATCTTGTTGCTAACAACAACTCCAACACGCTCCTTCCTTAGATTTCTTTCCATTACTAACTCTGTTTTGCGTTAATTTCCCTTTGACGTAGAATGGTTTTCAGACGTGCGATGTCTTTCCTCAAATTCACGATAACCTGTGGATTTTCGAGTTGAGAAATAGCATGATTCAGTTTCATCCTGGTTAAGGAATCTTTGTTAGCGTCGATTCTTTCCAGAATTTCGGCTGTTGATAATTCGATAATTTCAGATGTCTTCATTATTCAGCTGTTTCAGTTTCAACAAAATCACGTCTTACGACGAACTTAGTAGTTACCGGCAGTTTCTGTGCAGCCAAACGAAGTGCTTCTTTTGCAATCTCATAAGAAACGCCCTCGGCTTCAATCAAGATTCTACCTGGTGTAATCGGAGCAACGAATGCTTCCGGAGCACCTTTACCTTTACCCATACGTACCTCAGCAGGTTTTTTAGTAATCGGTTTATCGGGGAATACACGGATCCATATCTGACCCTGACGTTGCATATAACGAGTTACCGCAACCCTGGCAGCTTCGATCTGCCTACCGGTAAGCCACGTTTCTTCCAACGATTTAATACCAAAAGATCCAAATGCCAACTGGTTGCCGCGTTGCGCCAGTCCTTTCATTTTTCCTTTCTGGACTCTTCTGAATTTTGTCTTTTTCGGTTGTAACATCCTTATCTAATTCTGAAAGGTTTACAAATTATTTTCTTTTTTTCTTAAATCCGCCACCTTTTGGTGCACCGTCATTCGGACGTCTTCCTTCCGATTTCTGTCCTACATTTGGTGAAAGATCGCGTTTTCCATAAATCTCGCCTTTGCAAATCCATACTTTAACACCGAGTAAACCGGTTTTAGTTAAGGCTTCGCCTAAAGCATAATCTATATCAGCTCTCAGAGTGTGCAATGGAGTACGACCATCTTTATACATTTCTGAACGTGCCATTTCAGCACCGTTTAAGCGGCCTGAAACCTGGATTTTGATACCTTGCGCTCCCATTCTCATGGTTGAAGCAATTGCCATTTTAACTGCACGACGGTAAGCAATTTTACCTTCAATCTGACGTGCTACGTTAACAGCAACAATTTTAGCATCTAATTCCGGACGTTTGATTTCAAAAATATTGATCTGAACTTCCTTGTTGGTGATCTTTTTTAATTCTTCTTTCAGTTTATCAACTTCCTGACCACCTTTGCCGATAATAATACCTGGGCGAGAGGTGTGAACAGTGATAGTAATAAGCTTCAGTGTGCGTTCAATAATAATCTTAGAAACACTTGCTTTGGCCAAACGGGCATTCAAGTACTCTCTGATTTTGAAATCTTCCACGAGCTTATCGCCATAGTTGTTTCCACCGAACCAATTGGAATCCCATCCTTTGATGATTCCTAAACGATTAGCGATTGGATTAACTTTTTGTCCCATGTATTATTATTTATTCTGTTTCTTTTACTAAACTACCCAGACTAACTGTAACGTGGTTAGATCTTTTCTTGATCCTGTGCGCACGTCCCTGTGGAGCAGGTTGCAGTCTTTTCAATATTCTTCCTGAATCAACAGAAATAGTTTTCACAACTAAATTGCTTTCTTCTAAACGACTACCTTCGTTTTTAGCCTGCCAGTTTGCGATTGCTGACATTACTAATTTCTCGAGGCGACGTGAAGCTTCTTTACTGGAAAACTTAAGTACATCAAGAGCTCTGTTCACTTCCATACCACGAACCATATCGGCAACAAGCCTCATTTTGCGTGGGGAAGTCGGACAATCTTTCAAAACAGCAAAAAACTGCTGTTTCTTAGCTTCCTTACGTTCGTTTGCACTATTTCTTTTTCTAGCACCCATCGTGAATTCTTTTAATAGTTAATGAGAAACTCATGCCTTATTTCTTGCCTTTGGCATGTCCCCTGAAAGTTCTTGTAGGTGCAAATTCACCAAATTTATGGCCTACCATGTTTTCGGTTACATAAACCGGAATGAATTTATTCCCGTTGTGTACCGCAATGGTATGTCCTACAAAGTCAGGAGAAATTACTGATGCTCTGGCCCAGGTTTTTACAACCGATTTTTTGTTTGCTTCATTCATCACCAAAACTTTACGTTCCAGCTTGAAATCAATAAACGGCCCTTTCTTTAATGAACGACTCATATTCTTCTCCTTTTAATTATTTCTTGCGTCTTTCTACAATATACCTGTTGGAAGCTTTCTTAGGCGTACGGGTTTTGAAACCTTTAGCTAACAAGCCCCTACGTGAACGTGGATGTCCTCCTGAAGAACGTCCTTCACCACCACCCATTGGGTGATCAACCGGGTTCATAGCAACACCACGAACGCGTGGTCTTCTGCCTAACCACCTGGTGCGACCAGCTTTACCTGATTTTTCCAGGTTGTGTTCGGTATTTCCAACAATACCTACTGTAGCACGACAAGTTACGAGCACCATTCTAGACTCGCCCGAAGGCAATTTCACGATAGCATACTTTCCTTCTCTTGAAGTTAACTGAGCATAAGCTCCGGCACTACGAGCCATCACACCTCCTTGACTTGGATGAAGTTCAATGTTGTGAATCAATGTTCCAAGAGGTATTTCCGACAGTGGCAATGTATTACCAATTTCAGGAGCCACACCGCTTCCGCTCTCGATCTTCTGGCCAACTTTTAAACCGTTTGGTGCCAGCATGTATCGTTTTTCGCCATCAGGATATACCAAAAGGGCGATACGAGCGGTACGATTTGGATCGTACTGAATAGACTCTACAACAGCAACAATACCATCTTTATCGCGTTTAAAGTCGATAAAACGGTATTTGCGTTTGTGGCCACCACCTATATACCTCATTGTCATACGTCCCTGGCTGTTTCTACCGCCGGTTGAACGTATGGGCTGTAACAATGATTTTTCAGGTGTTGATGCAGTAATGGTATCAAAGCCACCAACAATTTTGTGTCTTTGACCCGGAGTAACTGGATTTAATTTTCTTACTGCCATTTTTTATTAAATATTACTGTAAAAATCAATAGTCTGTCCTTTGGCTACTGTTATAATAGCTTTTTTACTTTTTCCGGTTGTTCCGCTAATGATTCCGGCTTTGGTAAAACGTGTCTTTCTTTTACCACCATGAACCAGTGTATTAACAGATTCAACTGAAACATTGTATAAGCTTTCAATAGCCTTTTTAATTTCCAATTTAGTGGCGTTCTGATTAACAATAAAACCATAACAGTTAAGACCTTCGGCCTGCTTTGTCATCTTTTCGGTAACAATCGGTTTAATTAAAATTTCCATTTTCAAGCCTTTTAAATCTTAAACAATTCTTCAATCTTACTCATCGAGCTCTCAAGAACAATTACTTTCTTAGCGTTTAATATCTGATAAGTATTTAATTCTGAGGCTATTACAATAGAAACACCCTGTAAATTTCTGGATGACAAATATATGTTTTTATTTTCTTCCGGTAAAACGAAAAGTGACTTTTTATCATTAATTTTCAGATTATTACTGATTTGCACAAATTCGCGTGTTTTCGGAGTTTCAAAAGAGAAATCTTCAACTACCAGAATTGCTTCTTCCTTGGCTTTGTATGATAAAGCTGATTTACGGGCAAGCTCTTTTACTTTTTTATTCAATTTGAAATCATAGTTGCGTGGACGTGGACCAAAAACGCGGCCCCCACCAACAAAAACAGGTGATTTCAAACTACCGGCACGTGCACCACCAGTACCTTTTTGCTTTTTCAGCTTTTTAGTACTTCCGGCAACATCGGCACGCTCTTTCGAAGCGTGGGTCCCTTGTCTTTTATTGGCCATGATCTGTTTAACATCTAAATAGATAGCGTGATCATTTGGCTCAATACCGAAAATCTGTTCGTCCAACGTAACAGTACGTCCGGTTTCCTGTCCTGCTTTATTTAAAACTTTTATTTCCATTACTGATAAATAATTACGTATGAACCTTTAGCACCAGGAATTGATCCTTTAACTACCAATAAATTTGACTCAGGAATTACTTTCAAAACTTTCAGGTTCTGAACAGTAACATTGTCATTACCATCGCGACCAGCCATACGTATTCCTCTAAATACGCGGGATGGATAAGAAGATGCACCTAACGAACCAGGAGCTCTCAAACGGTTGTGCTGACCGTGTGTTTGGCCACCAACGCCCTGGAATCCGTGACGTTTTACAACGCCCTGAAATCCTTTACCTTTGGTTACACCCTGAATGTCAACCCAACCTTCTTCGTCGAATGAACCTACAGTCAATGTATCACCAAGTTTGTACTCGCCGGTAAGTTCTTTGAACTCTACCACTTTTCTTTTTGCTTCTGTTGCGGCTTTTTTGAAATGACCCAATTCTGCTTTGTTCGAATGCTTTTCTTTTTTGTCTTCGAAACCTAACTGAATTGCATCATAACCGTCAGTAGCCACCGATTTCACTTGTGTAACCACACAAGGACCGGCTTCAATCACAGTGCATGGGATGTTTTTCCCCTCAACACTGAATACGGAAGTCATTCCGATTTTTTTTCCGATTAATCCTGCCATTTTTTTGGTTTTTACAGGTTATCAAACTTTAATTTCTACTTCAACGCCACTTGGTAATTCAAGCTTCATTAAGGCGTCGATTGTTTTAGCCGTTGAGCTGTAAATGTCGATCAAACGTTTGTATGACGAAAGTTCGAACTGTTCCCTTGATTTTTTATTAACAAAGGTAGAGCGCAATACAGTAAAAATACGTTTGTGAGTAGGAAGTGGAATTGGTCCACTTACTACTGCACCTGTTGTTTTAACTGTCTTTACGATCTTTTCAGCCGACTTGTCCACTAGGTTGTGGTCGTACGATTTCAGCTTAATTCTGATCTTTTGACTCATGATGAGAAAAATTAATACAGTTTATAATTATAATAATTCTGTCTTTCCTTTAAGGTCTTCCAGTACTTTGAGTGCAAGTTGTTTTGGCAGCTCAACGTATTTGGCGAATTCCATTGACGATGTCGCACGTCCCGAAGATAAAGTACGCAGTACAGTCACGTATCCGAACAATTCAGAAAGCGGAACCAATGCTTTAATTACACGGGCACCCGATTTTTCTTCCATTCCTTCAACCTGACCACGACGACGGTTCAAGTCACCGATAATGTCACCCATGTATTCTTCAGGAGTAACAATTTCGCACTTCATGATTGGCTCCAGCAACTTTGGACCGGCTTTTCCTGCTGCGCTCTTGAATGCCTGACGGGCACAAATCTCGAATGAAAGCGAGTCAGAGTCAACTGCGTGGTAGCTACCATCAAGAAGAGTTACTTTCAGGCTATCCATGTTGAATCCGGCCAATGGACCGTTTGACATTGCTGATTCGAAACCTTTCTGTACTGATGGAATATATTCGCGAGGAATATTACCACCTTTAACAGCGTCAACGAATGTAAGACCCAATTTGCCTTCTTCTGCTGGTTCAACACGAACAATGATGTCAGCGAATTTACCACGACCTCCGGACTGTTTCTTGAACACTTCGCGAAGTTCAACTGGCTTGCTGATTGCTTCTTTATATGCAACCTGAGGAGCACCTTGATTACATTCAACCTTGAACTCACGTTTCAAACGGTCAACAATGATTTCGAGGTGAAGCTCACCCATACCACGGATAACCGTCTGACCTGAATCAGGATCAGTATTTACTTTGAATGTTGGATCTTCTTCAGCAAGTTTCGACAAACCGACACTCAATTTATCGAGGTCTTTCTGAGTTTTTGGTTCAATTGCGATACCGATTACTGGTTCAGGAAAGTCCATACTTTCGAGAACTACTGGATGATCGTTGTCAGACAAAGTATCACCAGTGCGGATATCTTTGAAACCTACTGCAGCACAAATATCACCAGCTTCGACATATTCGATTGGGTTCTGTTTGTTTGAGTGCATCTGGTATAAACGTGAGATACGTTCTTTTTTACCAGTACGTGAATTAAATACAGTGTCACCGGCATTAATTCTACCTGAATAAACACGAATGAAGCACAAACGGCCTACATAAGGGTCGGTAGCAATCTTGAATGCCAAAGCGGTCAATGGTTCGCTTACATCGGCATGACGAACAATTTCTTCGTCACCATTGTACTCAACACCTTTGATTTCGGCTTTGTCCATTGGACTTGGCAAGAATGCACAAATAGCATCCAACAAACGCTGAACGCCTTTATTTTTAAATGCAGAACCACACATCATTGGAACAATAGAACCAGCAATAGTAGCTTTGCGAATTACATCCAACATCTGCTCAACTGTAATTGAGTCAGGATCTTCGAAGAATTTTTCGAGCAATTCGTCGTCGTGTTCAGCTACTGCTTCAACTAGTTTTGCGCGATATTCATCAGCTTGCTCAACATAGTCAGCCGGAATTTCTTCCATGTAGAAAGTTGTTCCCAATGTAGCATCGTCTTTCCAACGAATAGCTTTCATTTCGATCAAATCAACCACACCTTCAAAAGTTTCTTCCGAACCAATTGGAATGGTGATTGGAACCGGGTTTGCACCCAGCTTTTCTCTTACTTCAGAAACTACATTATAGAAATCAGCGCCCTGACGGTCCATTTTGTTAACGAAACCGATACGCGGAACGCCATACTTTTCAGCCTGGCGCCATACTGTTTCCGACTGAGCTTCAACACCACCTACAGCACAAAACAAAGCAACAGCACCATCAAGGATACGAAGCGAACGTTCAACTTCAACCGTGAAGTCAACGTGTCCGGGGGTATCAATAATGTTGATTTTGTGTTCAACATCGTGGTATTTCCAGAATGTTGTCGTAGCAGCAGAAGTAATGGTAATACCACGTTCCTGCTCCTGCTCCATCCAGTCCATAGTAGCAGCACCATCGTGAACTTCACCAATCCTGTGAGTTACACCTGTATAAAACAGGATACGCTCAGAGGTGGTCGTCTTGCCGGCATCAATGTGCGCCATGATGCCAATATTTCTCGTGTAATGTAAGTCTTTTGCCATTTTTAAAACCAATATCTATCTAAACTAAAACTAAATATTAAAAGCGGAAGTGTGCAAATGCACGGTTTGCTTCTGCCATACGGTGTGTATCTTCTTTTTTCTTGAATGCACCACCTTCTTCGTTGTATGCAGCGACAATCTCAGCAGCAAGTTTTTCAGCCATAGAACGGCCTGAACGTTTGCGCGAGAATAAAATCATGTTTTTTACTGAAATTGAAGTTTTTCTTTCAGCGCGGATTTCCATTGGAACCTGGAAAGTTGCACCACCTACACGGCGGCTCTTAACTTCAACATGAGGAGTAATTTTTTCAAGGGCTTTTTTGAAAACGTCTAATGGACTTAGTTCAGAATCTTTCATCTTGTTGCCAACGATGTCCATGGCGTCATAAAAAATTTGATAAGCGGTCGATTTTTTCCCGTCGTACATTAAGTCGTTTACGAAACGGGTAACCAATGTATCATTAAACTTTGGATCGGGCAGAATGATCCTCTTTTTTGGTTTCGATTTTCTCATTATGTAATGCTTTTGTGTTAATTTAAATTAGCTGT
>DAOPZV010000005.1:0-24033 GCA_035353575.1 Prolixibacteraceae bacterium
TCGTGCGTATGCAACCCGCATTCTTTTTTGGAGTTGTTTTCCCACCACCAGCGGCCTGCACGAAAATCTTCGCCCGGCTGAATGGCCCTGGTACAAGGAGCGCAGCCAATACTCACAAAACCACGGTCGTGTAATACATTGTAAGGCACATTATTTTCACGCACATATTTCTGGCAGTCTTCGAGCGACCAGTGCAGCAACGGATTGAACTTAATCAGTTTAAAGCCACCATCCCAAACGTAGAAATCCAAATCGTGGCGATTGTCCGACTGCGACGCGCGCAACCCGGTTATCCAGCATTCCATTCCGGTTAAAACACGCCCAAGTGGTTCAACTTTGCGAATATTGCAACATTCTTTTCTGTTTTCAGGCGACACGTAGAAACTCAGCGGGCCTTTTTCGGTCACCATTTGCTGAACGGCTTCGTGTTTCGGGAAATATACCTCCACCATTTTGCCATACTTGTCAACGGTGCGGTTAAAAACCTTGTATGTTTCTTCAAATAGCCTGCCTGTGTCAAGCGTGATAACTCTAATATCCAGATTATTGCTGAAGATCATATCGGTAATAACCTGATCCTCTATTCCGAAGCTGGTGGTAAAAACAGCTTTGCCTGCAAACCGCTTGGCAATAATTTCCAGCATTCCGACCAAATTATTCCCATCTGCTTGCTTATTCAGCTCTACAACTAAATTCTGATCAACCATAGCTATTTGTTTTTCTTGCTCAATCCATCTATCTTGCCGGCAAATATCAAAAGAAAACTCCAGAAACCATCGAAAAGACGTCTGAAATATTGCCTCTCGATTTTCTGAACCGGATTAAATCTCAGTTCCCCTCCCACGTTGATCAATTTATTAACTCAATTGACCAACCTGTAGCTGTTAGTCTGAGAGCGAATCCTCAGAAATTGAGCATTCCTGAAAATTTTGAACATGTTCCATGGTGCGAATCCGGAATTTTCATGAAAGAACGCCCATCATTCACACTCGATCCGATATTTCACTCTGGCGCCTATTACGTTCAGGAAGCCAGTTCGATGTTTCTTGAACAGGCTTTCCGACAGATAGAACACGAAAAAAGCCGCATTGTTCTGGATTTGTGTGCTGCCCCCGGTGGAAAATCGACGCACTTGCTAAGCCTGCTCAATGCCAATGACTTGTTGGTTTCGAACGAAGTTATTCGCTCCCGGATATCGGTTCTCGACGAAAATCTGCGGAAATGGGGACACCAGAACATAGTTGTGAGCAGCAACGACCCATCAGACTTTACAGAACTGGAAGGACTTTTCGACGTAATTTTAGTTGATGCGCCTTGTTCCGGTGAAGGTCTTTTCCGGAGAGACGCTTCTGCTATTGAGCAATGGTCGGTTGAAAACACCAACCTTTGTGCAACTCGCCAGCGCCGCATTCTGGCTGACATCTGGCCGGCTTTAAAAAATGGTGGTTACCTCATTTACAGCACTTGCACATTCAATCCCGAAGAAAATGAGGAAAACCTGAAATGGCTCGCCGCCAACAACCAAATTGAAAGTATCCGCATCCCCATTCAGGAAAGTTGGGGTGTTGATGAAATTGAAACCACCGGCTTATTTGGTTACCGCTTTTTACCACACAAAGTGAAAGGCGAAGGCTTTTTCCTGACTTTGATCCGGAAAAAAGACGGCAGCGACTCTTTCGGCTTCGCAAAAAAAGCAAAACCCAAATACGATAAAGTACCCAGGCAGTTCGCCGAAATCAGAAACTGGCTGACTACGTCTGATTCTGAATTCCTTGTAAAAAATGAGTTTATCATTGCTTTTCCGGAGGCAAAAATTCCGGTTTTGAATGCACTTTCCGATAAACTTCGGATCATCAGCTTTGGCTTGCCGATGGCGCAATTCAAAAAGAACGATCTTCTGCCAGAGCATACTTATGCTTTGTCAATTGATCGGAATCCTGCTGTTTTCGATTCAATTGAACTTGAACTAAAAGAGGCCTTGCTTTTTCTGAAAAAAGAAGAAATTCGCATCAATTCGCAAAAAAAAGGCTGGCTAATCGTTCAGTATCGTGGCGTTCCGCTTGGGTTTGTGAAAAATCTTGGAAACCGCGCAAACAACTATTTTCCGAAGGAATGGCGCATACGCATGGCTTTGCCCGAAATTCCGCAACCGTGGTACAAAACTTAAGTGTGTTCCTGTGAAACAGTGATAAAGTGATGCCGTAATCTCCTTTTCTACTGCGTCACAGCAACACCGCGTGACAATATTTTATTTATTGCTCCTCTTTGTACCAGCTGGCATACATACCATACGATTGGGAAATACGTTGAATTTCGCCTTCAAGCAATTCAGGCCCAATGTCTTTAATTTTTTTCGCCGGAATTCCTCCATAAACTGTTCCGCTTTCAACGCGCGTACCTTTGCTAACTACCGACCCGGCAGCAACAATACTGTTGCTTTCAATCACTGCATTGTCGAGTACCACGGCATTCATGCCGATCATTACATTATCCTGGATGGTGCACCCATGAACAATAGCGCCATGCGCAATGATTACGTTGCTGCCAATGTTGGTTGGCGATTTCTGGTAAGTTGCATGAATTACAGCATTATCCTGAATATTGGTGTTGTTTCCAATCCGAATGTAATGTACATCGCCCCGCAAAACTGCACCGTACCAAATACTGCAACCATCTCCGGCAACAACATCACCTATAATTGTTGCTGTTTCAGCCAGATAACAATTTTCCCCAAAGGCTGGAGTCTTACCTAAAAGTGTTCTTATAAGTGCCATTTTATGTTTTCTTTAAATGATTTTTTTTGATACACAAAGATAAAAAACAAGTACAGAACATGTCCCTTTTTCTCAAATTACTCCTGACACCTCGAAAACAATAAAAATATGCTCATTAGATCATTGATCCAAATAATGTTCGCTTTTGCCCGACTCAAAAGAAATCGCTGTATATCGGCAGTAATTAAAAAAAAGCACAAGCCGTGTCAATACGCATATTATCATCTGTATTTTAATTACTTATAAAGTTCGAAACAAAGTAATAGCAGTAACCGGTATAGAAAAAAAGTCGGAATAAATTATTAGCATTATCCTGTTCGACTTATTAATTAATGGTTATTTTTGTCCGGTTTTGAAAATTAAAAAACAGCTATAAATGTTGCTTTAGAGGCTGTTTGTTATTTTCGGGTCGAATTCAGTAATGAATAAAAAATTTTGAACTGAAATTAAGAAAATTATCATAAATAGTCTGAACCTCTTCTGCTTGTCAGGATTAGATTTCAGGCTATTCTTTTATCTGGCTGAAAAAAAGATGTTGATACAAATTTTCTAGTTTCAACCTTGAATTAATAAAACATGAAAGACACAAAAGTAATTGAACTCGAAGAAGTTGCCATCAGGTTTTCAGGAGACTCTGGTGATGGAATGCAGCTGACTGGGACGCTCTTTTCTGACACGTCTGCACTTCTGGGAAACGACATTTCTACTTTCCCTGATTATCCTTCTGAAATTAGGGCGCCCCAAGGTACTGTGGGAGGAGTTTCAGGATTCCAGGTGCAATTTGGTAAAAAACGAATTACAACTCCCGGCGACCTTGCCCACGTGCTGGTTGCAATGAACCCGGCAGCTGTTAAAGCCAATGCCTCGTTTATGGCTCCTGGCGGAACTATTATTTTTGATGTCGATTCGTTCAGCGAAAAAAACCTCGAAAAGGCTCAGTTTAAAACCAACGATCCGTTTGGCGAGCTGAATCTGGAAGATTACGTGAAAGTTCCGGTTCCAATCACCAGTATGACCAAAGAGAGTCTGAAAGAAATGGACCTGGATAACAAGAGCGTTTTGCGCTGCAAAAACATGTTTGCCTTGGGTTTAATCTGCTGGATTTTCGATCGTCCGCTCGATTACATCCAAGGTTACATTCAGAAAAAATTTGGCAAGAAACCATTGATTGCCGAGGCTAACCTGAAAGTATTACGCGATGGCTACAACTATGGAATGAATATTCAACATGCCACGCCACAATATATAGTGCACCCTGCACAAATTGAAAAAGGAATTTATCGCAACATAAACGGCAACAATGCTACTGCGTGGGGTTTAATCGCTGCAGCAGAAAAAGCCGGGTTAAAGCTGTTTCTCGGCTCCTACCCGATTACTCCGGCAACAGATATTCTCCAGGCCCTGGCCGAAAGAAAAGACCTTGGCGTGAAAACATTCCAGGCTGAAGACGAAATTGCCGGTATTTGTACTTCGATTGGCGCAGCATTTGCCGGCCATTTGGCTGTAACGTCAACCTCCGGACCAGGTTTTGCGCTGAAATCGGAAGCGTTGGGTCTTTCGGTTATGGCCGAATTACCTTTGGTTGTTGTTAATGTTCAGCGCGGTGGTCCGTCAACCGGACTTCCGACCAAAACTGAACAGTCAGACTTGTTACAGACATTGTACGGTCGTAACGGCGAAAGTCCAATCGTAGTGCTGGCAGCAAGCTCACCATCGGATTGCTTTTATTATGCATTCCTTTCAGCAAAAATTGCACTCGAACGCATGGTTCCGGTGGTACTGTTAACCGATGGTTTCCTCGGAAACGGGAGTGAACCATGGAGAGTTCCATCGATGAGCGAACTTCCGTCGATTACACCGCGAATGGCCAAAAATCCTGAATTATATAAACCATACCGCCGCGACCCGGAAACCCTCGCCAGAGAGTGGGCCATTCCCGGAATGGAAGGATTCCAGCACCGGATTGGTGGTTTGGAGAAAAACATTGCCGGCGGCGTGAGTCACGACCCGGAAAATCACCAGATCAATACCAACCTGAGAGCTGAAAAAGTTGAACGTGTAGCTGAGATGATTCCTGAGCTCAAAGTTCTCGGAGAACCGGAAGGCGACCTTCTGGTTGTTGGATGGGGCGGAACTTATGGACACATGATCAGTTCGGTTCGAGCAATGCAGGAAGAAGGTAAAAAAGTTAGTCTTGCCCACTTTAATTATATTAAACCTCTGCCAAAGAATACGGCCGAAGTTTTCAGCAAATTCAAGAAAATTGTTGTTTGCGAACTAAATCTCGGACAGTTTGCCAGTTACCTGCGCGACAAAGAACCTGGATTTCAATATTACCAGGTAAATAAAGTGAAAGGATTGCCTTTCTCTGTACACGAATTAGTTGAAAACTTTGAAAAAATACTGGAGGCTTAATCATGACAAAATATAATTACACACCAAAGGATTTTAAAAGCGCTGCCGAAGTAAGGTGGTGTCCCGGCTGTGGCGATTATGCCATTATGAATGCCGTGCAAAAAACGATGGCCGATCTGGATATTCCGCATAAAGATTTTGCAGTAATTTCCGGTATTGGCTGTTCTTCGCGTTTCCCGTACTACATGAGCACTTATGGGTTTCATACCATTCATGGACGTGCTGCCGCAATTGCTTCAGGAGTTAAATCGGCCAATCCCGACCTGAAAGTTTGGGTAATTACCGGCGACGGCGACTCTCTGGCCATTGGAGGAAATCACTTTATTCACTTGGTTCGTCGTAATATCGACATCAACGTTATCCTTTTCAACAACAAAATTTATGGTTTGACAAAAGGACAATACTCGCCAACCACCGACCGTGGTTTTATTACCAAAACTTCGCCATTCGGCACTATCGAAGATTCGTTTGTGCCCGGACAATTGGTGTTGGGTTCGCGTGGAACATTCTTTGCCCGTGCGGTTGACAGCAATATCAAACATACACAGGAAGTTTTGGCCGACGCCGCTCAGCACAAAGGAACATCGGTAGTTGAAGTTTTACAAAACTGCGTTATTTTCAACGATGGAATCCACGATTATGTGACCGACCCGAAATACCGTGCCGAACGTCAGATCTTCCTGAAAAAAGGCGAACCAATGATTTTTGGCGAAAATGAAGACAAAGGCCTAATCCTTGAAAAAGGAAAACTGAAAGTGGTTAAAATTGGGGAAGACGGCATCACCCGCGACGATATCCTGGTTCATCACCCTGAAGAAGATAACCTCGGCTTGCAGGTTGCATTAATCAACATGTCTCTGCCTGAATTCCCGGTTGCAATGGGTGTTGTTCGCAGCGTTGAGGCTCCGGTTTACGACCAGGAAATGAAAAAACAAATCGAAACTGTTCAGGAAAAACGCAAGATTACCTGCGTGGACGAGCTGCTTCGTTCGGGAAATACCTGGGAGGTAACCGACGAAAAATGTCACGAACCAATTAAATTCTTCGACGATCCTTGCTTCGAGAAATAGAACTCCAATTCTAAACTAAATAGAAGGCTGAACAGGAAACCAAACTGTTCGGCCTTTTTTATGCTCGTTTCTTCTTCTAAAAAAGGCCACTCTTAATTTTTTTGCACAGGTTGTAACATTTTCCAGAGCCATCTGTCAAAAGAATATCTGATTCAGACATTTCAAAAAAAAATAATAAAGCTGTGGCCAATGAAAACATCTAAAAATCTAATCGCACTTTTTATCCTGTTACTAATCGCCAGCTCATGCCACCATTGGGGAAACCGCATGGTAATTGATAATGGCAAAGACCGGATTGAAGTCCAATCATCAGGAGAAATTGCATTTAACGACGACGAAACTGCCATCGAAAGCATCTCGGGGCATGGGTATGTTCGTTTTCTGAAAAACGAGAAAAAGTTCCTCGCCGGGTACAAAAAGAATGGCGAATTCAAGTACGAATTATACAACGACGGGAAAAAACTGGACTCGGATAGTCCGGAAGGCAAAAAATTTATAACCGAGATGGTCAGAAGCATGATTTCGACCGGATTTGGTGCAAAAGAACACATTAAACGCTTAGTCCAGAAAGGAGGAATAAAAGCTGTTTTGGCTGAAGTTGATAAAATTGAAACCGATTTTGGCAAGAGTGTTTATCTTGAATATCTGATTCCCTGCGATAGCTTAACTGCGCAACAATTGCTCGAAATCACAGGCAAGATAGCGAAACAGATCAATTCCGATTTTGAGAAAAGCAAACTGCTGCAAAAATACAATGCCGGACAGTTAAAAGACTCGCTAACCTCTTTCGTTTATTTCGCAGCGGCAAAAAGCATCGGTTCCGACTTTGAAAAAGCCAACGTTTTAAAAGCAATTGTGAAACAACCAATTTCTGATAAGCAAACCGGAGAAATTGTAGCTCTATCGAAAACCGTTGAATCTGATTTTGAACGGGCCAATGTTCTAAAAGAAATTATTCATCAAAACAAACTTTCGGAGCCGGTATTGAATCCATTTTTAAACTCTGCAGAGCTCATTAAATCTGATTTCGAGAAAGCGAATGTTTTAAAAGAACTTATACATGTTAATAAAATTGACTCTAAAAGTATTGTTCCTTTCCTCAATTCGACCGGAACAATCAATTCCGATTTCGAAAAAGCCAACGTATTAAAAGAAATTATACATCAAAACAAGCTCGACGAAGCAAATCTGAGCCTGTTCCTGAATACGACAGGAACCATAAATTCTGATTTTGAGAGGAAGAATATTCTGGATGAATTAATTGACAAACAAGTGTTTCAGGGAGAAAATTTCAAAAATATGCTGACTTCGGTTCATCAAATTCAAACGGAGTTTGACCGAGCCAATTTGATTAAAAAAATTGCAGGTAAAGCGATAAACGGAGACGATTCGTGGATTGGATTGATTGACGAGGCAGCCCAGATAACCGCAGATTTTGAAAAGTGCAATACGCTTTTGGAAATTGCCGGAAAAATGCCAAAGACTGAAGAAATTAAAGCATCTTACATGAAAGCGGCCAAAACAATTAATGCCGAAAATGAATTTGGCAGGGCCGTGAAAGCAATAAATTAGTTTTTTGTGGAAAATAGAAAACAAAAAGCCAGATCGAACTTGAGTGATCTGGCTTTTTTATGTAAGCAACTTCTTCGCTCCCGTTCAGCTTTTACCAATGTCTGCCACCGAGACTTCAATTTCATTTGTAACCGATTCGCCCGGTTGGAGAAACGGCAAATTTCCCTCTTCGCGAAGCGCAGCACGCGATTTGCAAAGCACATTGCAAGGCTCAATTCCCAAAACATATTCGCCATACCCAAGCATTTTCCATTGTGTAACGTAAGGCAATTGCGCTACATTGAAACTTATCGATAAAGCAATTCCCAGCTTTTTATTCCGAAGTTCGGCATGGGTTTTACCTGCATCGTCGCCTTTCATGTTGTGAAAAAATACCTGCTCGCGATATGTTTGCTTTGGTTCGGTAAAACTTTTGAATTCGTGGATTCCCGGAGCAGCATCGGCATCACGAGGAACGGTACTTTCTGCATCAATTATCAGTTCGGCATCCTCAGAAAGCAGTGGGTATCCCAAATTCATGTGGTATAGAATGGTATAAGGACTGGCCACGTTGCCGAAATTACTTATTGTATCGGTTATTTTAATTGAATTCTGACCTGCGACAGAGGTAATCATCCTTTCCATTCGCAATTTGTACCCGAATTGATAACCTTCCTCAATTATTCCTTTCAATTTCAGTATATAGTTATCGCCCTCCCAGCCCGAAAGATCGGCAAATTGCCTGGTTGGCAGTGTAGAATAGCGCCCGTGCAACCCCAATTGTTCTCCGTTGTCGGTACAAGGCGGTCCCAAATAGGTTAATCCACATGTCGTGAGCAAACCACCCGTAAAAGTTCTGAGCCAGCCAATGCCATCGGGTTCGAAATAAACCGGACTGGTTTCGCCATTGCAGGTTAGGTAAACCAAATTCTTACCATTAAAACTGGCGAGAGAAATGTCCATTCCACGGTCTGGCAAAACCGTGAACTGGAGCCCTGAGCCTGTATTAACGTCGGTGGCCCTCATTCCACGGCCCCACCCTTCAGATAAAGTATAATGCCTGCATTGTCCAATCTGATTCAAATTTCCAACGTACTTAAGAACTTCTGATTTTTCCATCCTACTTTTAAGTTAGTTTCATTTAAAAAAGGAAAATTAGCAAACTATTTGATATAAAATCAATAATTTACCTCTAAAACCAAGTATTTGACAGTAAAAAAAAAGGAAACGAGTTTGTATTTTTGTTTATATATAAACTATACTAACTTCAAAATTTACAAGAATCGAACAAAACGCTTAACAGAATGTGATTTAGAGAAAACTGAAAAAAATAGTAGAACGAGCTACTACAAAAATATCGCGAAAAGAACAACTGATTAAAGAGAAATAAGAACCTTGTTATTGAAAAATAAAAGTATGTCTTTCATAAAAAAAATAAGCTACCTAACAATCTTTCTGATAACTATTGTCTTAGAAATGAAGGCAGAAATGATTGGTATTGGTGTTCCTTCAATTAAAAATTATACACGGCTTGAATATAGAGGCGGAACTCAAAACTGGTCGGTTGCCCAGGACCAGCACGGATTTATGTATTTTGCAAATAACGAGGGCCTTCTGGTCTTTGATGGTACCAGGTGGAGCCTCCATAGAATGCCAAATTCCTCCATTGTCAGGGCGGTATATATCGACAAGGCCGGGCAGACTTTTGTTGGCGCATACAACGAGTTTGGAAAAATGGAAGTTAGTGCCAACGGCCAATTAATGTATCGATCGTTGAAAAAATATCTTCCAGGCGACAACCAGAATTTCGATGATATCTGGAACATTTGCACATACCAGAATTACACTGTATTTCAATCATATACATTTGCTTTTCTGTACAAAAACGATTCAACTACGTCGATTGTAAAAGCTCCTTCCCGATTTCAAAATTCATTTCAGGTAAATAACAGACTGTTTTTCAAAGACCGCCAAATGGGACTAATGGAATATGTGAACAATTCACTAGTCAATTTGCCTGGCTGTGAAAAAATTAAGGAAGAAGAAATCTGGTCGATTCTGCCCTTTAACCGGAGTAGCGAATTAATGATATTCACGTTAAACAAAGGTGTATTTGTTTATGATGGTAAAGACCTGAAAGAATGGAATGTTGCAGTAAACACACTTTTAAAACAAAATCAAATCTTTTCGGCAACACTGGTTCAGGAAAAATATTATGCCATAGGTACTGTTCAAGACGGGTTATTTATTGTTGACGAATCAGGAAACACGATTCAACATATTAACCGCCAGAAAGGACTCCAAAATAATACAATTCTGAAAGTCTTTGCCGACCGGGTTGGAAACCTGTGGCTTGGGCTCGACAATGGAATTGACTATTTAAATGTTAATTCGCCAATAACATTTCTTCAGCAATCTGACGGTATTGGTGCTGGATACACATCCATCATCCACAATGGAAAAATCTATCTTGGAACCAATCAGGGGCTATTTGTAAAAAGCTGGAGCCAGGAAAAACAAAACGACAATTTTCGGCTTATTCCGGGAACAAACGGGCAGGTTTGGTACCTTGGTGTTCACGATAATGTTCTTTTGTGCGGGCATAATAAAGGAACATTTACCATTGATGGCGAAAAAGCAACTCAAATCAGCACAGAGCCTGGCGCATGGAAATTCCATTCACTCAAACGATTTCCTAACTATTTAATCGGGGGAACTTATTCAGGACTTATTTACTTTAAAAAGCAGGGAAATACATGGACTTTTGGCGGAAAGATATCAGGTTTTAACGAGTCATTCCGTGTGTTCGAAGAAGACGAAAATGGCGATATCTGGATGAGTCACGGATTTAAAGGCATTTACCGGATTCGCCTGGGAAATTCGATCGAAAGTGTAAGCGATTTCAAGTTTTTTACAAGCAAGGACGGGCTACCATCAAATTACAACTTAAGTGTTTACAAGATAAAAGGGAAAATAGTTGTGACTTCCAATGTCGGGTTTTACGAATTTAATAAAGACAAAAACCGATTTGAAAGCTCTTTGTATTTCAATCAGCTGCTAAGCCCTTTAAAAAATATCTCGTACCTGAAAGAAGACACTAAAGGGAACATTTGGTACGTAGCCTGGGATATGGGGAAAAATAAAGCGGGAATATTTCGGATTCAGGAAGATTTGAGCTACAAACACATAAGTGCACCATTTGACATTTTGACGGGGAGATTTATAAGTGGATTTGAGTCCATTTATGTCTATTCGCCCGAACATGTATTTTTTGGCACAGAAGAAGGATTTGCTCACTACGCTCCACTTTCGAGATTCAATAACGCACCAAAATTTGAAGCATTCATAAATAAAGCCATTGCACTCTATCTCGACAGCACTTTTTTTGATGGGACTCATCTCCCTCAGAAAAATAGTAACACTTCAGAAATATCTGTAAATGAAATCAATAGCATTGAATTCAATTTTCCATACAAAGAAAACAGCTTTAGATTTTCATACACCACGCCAACATTCGATAATCAGAACAATATTGAATACAGCGTGAGATTAGTTGGCTACAACGAAAAATGGTCAAATTGGAGCAATGTCTCGTTTAACGAATATGCGAAGCTTCCTCCCGGATCTTATACCTTTTGCGTAAAAGCCAGAAATCAGCTTGGAATGGAAAGTACAACCGATGCATTAAGTTTTAACGTGATGCCGCCGTGGTACCGCACCGTTTATGCCTATTCCTTCTATCTCATTATAATTTTTATAATTGCGTATATGGCAGGCTGGTACTTTTTAAAAAGGATAGAAATCTCGCGTAGAAAAGAAAGACTAAAACACTTAAAATCATACCGGCAGAAAGAACAACGCTATAAACAGGAAGCGCTGGTTGCTGAAAAGAAAATCATTAACCTGAAAAATGAGAAATTGAAAATTGAAATGATCCACCGGGATAAAGAGTTAGCAAATCAAACCATGGATCTTATCCGTAAAAACAAGTTTCTTCAAAAAATTAAAGAAGATCTTGAGAGGTTAAACAAATCGACGTCTGACGATCTGTTAAAAGAAAAGATTAATCTGCTAATCACCCGAATTGATAAGGACATTGATCACAAAAAGCAATGGGAAGTTTTTGAAAGTGCTTTCGACGAAGTTCACGAAGATTTTCTAAAACGACTGAAAGAGAAATATCCAAACCTAACACCAAAAGAGTTGAAGCTTTGTGCTTATCTGAGAATGAACGTTTCGACAAAAGAAATAGCTCCCCTAATGAATATTTCCGTAAGAGGCGTTGAAATATGCCGTTACCGGGTAAGAAAAAAACTCAACATCGATCGTGATCAGAATCTGACGAAGATGATTATTGACTTATGATTCACATACACCTTGGTTGTAGTGCAAATAACAGTATGCTGTATTGTTATTTTTCAGTTTAAATTACTTATATAACTTATTACCAAAATTATACAAGTGTCACTGATGTATTTTTGATGTAATACAAAAAATACATTGATGTATTTTTGCTGTAGAGTTTTTCTTTTCTGAACTACCCATTACCGATACTTTTGTGCCGCAATAGATGCAAAAAGTGTATTTGCACTCGCTTTTTGAAACTTAAAATTCTTAATCTTATGAAAAAAGCATTTTTAGCTCTTTTAATTTTAATGTATTCGTTTGCTGCTTTCGCGCAAGGGATACAAGTAAAAGGAGTTGTTACATCGGCTGACGATGGGCAACCAATTCCGGGAGTCAGTGTTGTCGTGAAGGGAACAGCAAACGGTACTATTACTGACGTGGACGGAAACTACACGATAAGCGCTCAGGGAAGCTCTACCTTGATCTTCTCTTTTGTGGGTATGAAATCGCAGGAAATACTTGTTAACAACCAATCAAAAATCAATGTCGTTTTAGCAACCGAAAATACAAATATTGATGAGGTTGTGGTTGTAGGGTATGGAGTACAAAAGAAAAGCGTTGTAACGGCGGCAATCAGCAGTGTTACATCGGCACAACTTGCAAACGAAACACCTACCCGTATCGAAGATGTAATGAAAGGCCGCGTTTCCGGCGTGCAAATCACGCAAAGTTCGGGGCAGCCTAACTCAGATTCGAAGGTACGCATTCGTGGTATCGGCACTGTAAACAGCTCCGATCCGTTGTACATTGTTGACGGCATGCCTGTAGGCGGTGGTATTAATTACCTGAACCCTACAGATATTCAATCCATCGAAATTTTGAAGGACGCAGCTTCGGCAGCAATCTATGGTGCCCGCGCTGCAAACGGCGTTGTGCTGGTAACAACAAAATCCGGCACCTCAGGCAAGGCAACAGTGAACTATGACTTCAGCTATGGCTGGCAGAACCCCTGGAAAAAGAAATCAGTACTGAATGCCCAGGAATACATGACCATAATGAACGAAATGGATGTGAACGATGGTAATGCACCACGCTATTCAGCCGACTACATTGCCGGTTACCAGGGTGCGGGCACCGACTGGCAAGACGAAGTATTCAATTACAATGCTCCGGTTGAGCAACACCAATTGAGCATCAACGGTGGTAATGATAGGTCAACCTATTTTCTTTCCGCAGGTTATTTCAAACAAGAAGGTATTGTTGGTGGTAACTATGGCCGTTCAAATTACGAGCGTTATAGCGTTCGTTCAAACTCGACTTATACCGTATTCGAAGATAAAACCCGCAACTTCCTGAATAAGCTTAAGGCTGGGGCAAATATTGGTTATTCCCGAGATAAGAGTAGCAGTATTGAAACCAACTCTGAATATGGCTCGATACTTGGTAGTGCCATCGCATTTTCTCCGTTAGTTCCGGTATATGCTTCTGACGAAGACGCCGCAAAAATTCTTGCAGATCATCCTACAGCTATTTCTAAAAACGGAAAAGTATTCTCTTTGCCTCCAACCGGTTATCAGGAATTGGCAAACCCCGTAGCTCAGCTTAACCGCCCTAACGGTGGTAAGAACAACTCTGACAAGTTCGTTGCTTCGTTTTACGGAGAATTGGACATCTTGCCCGGATTAAAATTTCGTAGTTCTTATGGCGTTGACCTTGCATTCTGGGGTTATGATGGTTACTGGTACCAAGACTATTTGAGTTCTATGTCTCACACTGACCGCAGTGGCGTTCAAAGTACAATGAATCGAGGTTTCCGCTGGCAGGTAGAAAACTATTTCTCCTACAACAAAACATTTGCCGAAAAACATAACATTTCGGTAGTATTGGGCCAGTCGGCAAATAAATACAGTACACGCAATCTTACAGGGTATGATTATGATTTGCTTGATACCGACCCAAGTAAAGCCAACATTAACTACGCAATTGCTGACCGCGATGATGAACGTGTGGACGGCGGAACAAATGGCTTCAACCGCGAAACTCTGGCTTCTTACTTCGGCCGTTTAGATTATAACTTTGCCGAACGTTACATGGTACAAGCCACTGTACGCCGCGATGGGTCATCTCACTTTGGTACAAATAACAAGTGGGGTGTATTTCCTTCGTTTTCTTTAGGCTGGAACGTTTGGAACGAGCCATATTTGAAGGATTTCAAGCCTACATGGTTCAACGTGCTAAAACTCCGTTTTTCTTGGGGACAAAATGGTAATGAATCGATTGGGAACTTCCGTTACCGTTCGTTGATGGATGGTGGCGAAAACTATTATTTTGGCGGCAGCTACGATGTGGTTAATAAAAATAATACCGGAACAATGGTTTACGGAACGTCTCCTGGTGCTGTAGCTAACCCCGACATTAAATGGGAAACATCTACTCAGACAGACATCGGTGTTGACATGCGTTTGTTCGACAGCCGCATGAATTTTGGGTTCGACTACTTCAATAAGGATACAAAAGACATGTTGGCAACCATGCCTGTGCCCGTTTATATTGGTCAAAGCGCCCCTATGGGCAACCTTGGTAAAATGAAAAACTGGGGACTTGAATTTGAAACTGGCTGGAAAGATAAATACAAAGACTTCTCTTACAATGTTGGCGTAACCGTCTCCTACC
Source organism: Prolixibacteraceae bacterium (assembly GCA_035353575.1). Taxonomy (GTDB): domain Bacteria; phylum Bacteroidota; class Bacteroidia; order Bacteroidales; family Prolixibacteraceae; genus Aquipluma. Next base: position 14,831 of record DAOPZV010000005.1, read on the forward strand.
TGAAAAATAAGCTTGTTAGTTTAGGCAATGCTTCAGGAGAAACAAACTATGAAAGTGCCGGTGCTTCGGGCGTAGGAGACTACGTACATGCCAAAAACGGAGAAGTTTGGCCTTATTTCTACGGATACAAAACCAATGGAATTTTCCAGAACTGGGAAGAAGTTAACAGCTATGTAAACAAAGATGGTGGATTGATTCAGCCAAAGGCAGCGCCGGGCGATGTTCGCTTTGTGGATCTGGACGGAAATGGATCTATCGGTTCTGCTGACCGTACCAAGATTGGAAAAGGTATGCCCGATTGGACATTCGGGATTAACCTTGGTGCAGAATGGAAAGGTTTTGATCTTAGCCTTTCGTTCCAGGGAACAATGGGCAATGATATATTCGACTTTGCACAACGTGGCGACATCCCGGCAATGAACCGTCCTTCATGGATTCTTGATCGTTGGATGGGAGAAGGTACTTCTAACAAAATTCCGCGTATGACCTCTAAGAATCCGAATGGGAACTGGGCATCTTCTGACCTTTACATCCACGATGGTTCGTACCTTCGTTTAAAGAATACGCAGTTTGGATATACACTACCTGCAAACCTTACACGTAAGTTCAGCGTTCAACGCCTGCGTTTCTATATTGCTGCCGAAAATCTCATCACTATTACAGGTTATGAAGGTTTCGACCCCGAACTAGCCTCTGGCAGTTACACCACCCTGGGTGTTGATAAAGGTATTTATCCGCAATCGCGTACGATCAGTATCGGTGCAAACATCACATTCTAACTTTTAAAACTTTGAAAAAATGAAAATATTCAAATTATATACAGTAGCAACAGTTCTAGCTGCCGGGCTGACACTGGCATCTTGCGGCGACAGCTTTTTGGAATCTGAGCCAACTGACAAACTGGCTGCTGGTGGCACCGCCACTTTAAGTTCAGTTAATTCGGGGTTGGCAGCAACTTACCAAATCTTACTGTTTGACTCTTATGCCAATGGTTCTTACGAATCATCAGTCTTTATCGGTGATATTCAATCAGACGATATTTACAAAGGCGGCGGCGATGCAAACGACGGTATGTCGGGTATGAATTATGCCGTATCTCAGTTTACTGCCGATGCAAACCACACATTAAGTGGTACATGGAATATTTACACGTCCGGGAATGCTCGCGCAAACAGTGTTATAATCAGCTGTGCAAATATTAAACCTTCCAATTCACTGGAAGAAAAAACACTGAAACAATATAATGCTGAAGGTCACTTTCTAAGAGCATACTTCACCTATATGTTGTGGAAGAATTTTGGTAATATCGTATTCTTTACCGAACCTCTGAGCCCTCCTTATGTTGCCCCACAAATGAAAGCAGATGATGTTTACAAGCAGATAATGAGCGATGTTACAATTGCTTGTGAAGAAGGTGCATTGGAAATGTCAACCAACGGTGGTACAACTTCGGGCCGTGTAAGCCGTGCTGCCGCATTGATGCTGAAGGCAAGCGCCGTGATGTATCAGAAAGACCAAAGCAAATATGCTGAAGTTGCCAACGATATGGCTACCATTATTAAAAGCGGAAAATATACATTAATGAGCGACTTTTCTTCTATTTGGGTTAACGCAAACGAATTCTGCAACGAATCCATATTCGAGACCAATCAATTGGGAGAAGGTAAAGACTGGTCTGCTTCATGGACAGGTTATGGCACTAATCTTCCGGCTTATATTTCGCCTAACGAACTGAAAGATCCTTCCGGAGTATTCAGCGGCGGTTGGGGTTTCGGTCCGGTTCGTAAAACAACTTACGATATGTTTGCAACAGGCGACACTCGTCGTGATGGATCCATCACCAATTGGGCTGCCGTTCCGGGAGCCAGCTACGGTCCTCGTTTTCAGGATACCGGTTTGTTCCTGAGAAAATACGCTGCACGTCCCAACTATAAAAAACCGGGAGCCAACGACCTTAACTATTCAAACAACCTGCGCATTTACCGTTACGCTGAAACATTGCTTAACTACGCCGAGTTGGTAGTAATTAACGGCGTGGCACCACAGCAGGGCGTATCAGCACAAAGTTGTCTGGATCAGGTTCGCGATCGGGCTTTTGGCGATGCCAATCACCGTGTTACCGCAACAGCTGCCACTATCAAAGCCGAGCGCCACTATGAGTTTGTAGGCGAAGGCAAACGCTACTACGATTTGGTTCGCTGGGGCGATGCTGCCAGTGTTTTGACAGAAAACCTGCCTAATGCTAACTCAGTGCGTACCTGGAAAGAAACGAATAAGTACTTGCCGCTTCCACAGGGCGAACTCGATAAAACTTTGGGTACAGAATACCCTCTGAAGCAGAATCCCGGTTATAATTAATTCAACTGAAAAATAACTAAGATGAAAAAGATAGTATATAGCTTAATTTCAGGCATAGTCATGCTGTGCTTCGCAGCTTGCGACCCTCAAGAGATTAACGACCACAGTTTGGGCGGACAGCTCGTCTCTCAAGGTGACATCTCTATATCGGTAAGTGCGACAGGAAACCCAAACGAATATAAATTTACCAATACATCAAAAGAACTTTCTTCGGATGTGCAACTATTCTGGAGCCTCGGCGACGGTAAGGTAACAACAGCAGCCCATGGCGCATCAATTATAAAGCAATATAAAAAGGCTGGTTCATACACAGTTAGTTTGCTGGCTTTCACAAAGGCCGGTCAAACAGCCGTATCCCAAACTGTTAATGTCGCTGAAGATTTACAGGGATTTGCATGGCCGGGTTTTGACTTCAATAGTAGCGCCAACCTCTTCAAAACAGCCACATTCACTAACGAATTCTACTACGCTGATGCCAACTGGAACTCTTATGGAGTACCAACGCATACTTCAGACGGAAATAAGAAACTCGACCTTTCGTTTGATAAAGCAACGTCTCTACAATGGCAGAATCAAGTGCACTTTGTGACCAATATAGCTGTTTCGGCAGGCAAGACCTACGATTTCTCGGTTGCTATTAAGGCTACCAACGACATCCCTGCCGCGACTGTAAAGGTTAGCAAGGTTGGCGACGATGGTACCTATTTGCTCCTCAGAGACCACAACGTATCTCTTGCAGCAGATGAAATGAAAGTAGTAGCAGGTTCGGCCCTTGCTGGTTTCGATGGAAATGTGAAGATAACATTTGATTTTGGTGGAAGCCCGGCAAATACCAACGTGTCTATTTACAACATCACTTTAACTGAACACAACGACGCCAATGTAGCTCCGTTGGATTACGATTTAGCAGGAAACCTTTGGAAGGCAGTGGACAAAAACAAAGACTACACAATGGGTTTCTGGTGGGCCGACGCAAACTGGTCTCAGGTTGGCAACCCCGACTTTGAGCAGAACAATAATGTTTATACAATTACAGCCAAATCTGATGCTGCTGCTGAATGGCAGGCTCAAAATTCATTCAACACCAAATCATTAGCTCTTGGAGCTGATGATATCGTCGATTTCTCTTGTGTTGTAATGGCAAGTAAAGACAGCCCTGCAATTATAAAGCTCTCTTCACAGGAAAGCGATGGCAATTATTTATTTGAAAAACACGGAGTTCAGTTTAAAGCTGGTGAAATTAAGGTTATCAAGTTTACCAACCAAAAACTCTCAGGAGGTGCTTCTTCTAAACTTAAGCTGATATTTGACTTTGGTGGCTGCAAGAGCGGTACCGAGTTTACTATCGGCAGCATAACCCTGATTAAGAAATAAGTTACCTTTATACCAAAGCCACTTCCCCTTCTGCTTAAGGGAGAAGTGGCTTTTTCTTTCATTCCTAATTTCAATATTGATGAAGATAAATTCATTAATGCTATTATTTTTTGTACTGATAACAACTGCTTGTGGAGGAGGAGTTGGCGACGAAGAAAACACTGGCGGACAAACAGAGCTTACCATCACATTATCGCAGGCGGCCATTGACGTACCGACAAAAGGCGGAACCTTTTCAGTTGATGTGGCCACAACAGGCGAAAAATGGGCGGCCGCACCAAGCATCGACTGGATTACGGCAACCACAACCGGCTCGTCGACGCCCAAAGGCAAATTGTCCATCGTTGTACAGCCCAATAATGGCGATGCCCGTTCGGCAAGCGTACTGGTTAGCTCTGGCACGAAAAGCCAGAAAATTACTATCGAACAGGCTGCTGCGCTCCGTATATCCAAGTCTGAAATAATGACCAAATCGGGTGGTGAGAACTACTCACTTATAATTTCGGGATATACAAACTGGACAGCCACTTCCAGCAAAAACTGGATAATTGCCAGCCGTGTCAACGACGGTTCGCTTACCATAACCACCACCCCTTCTACAGAAACAAAAACCCGCACCGGAGAAGTTACAATTGTTGCTGGCGGCGAAACTGCGGTTGTCACTGTTTATCAGGAATCAGTTGAAATAACAGATATTCCTGATCGCGAAGGATACAAACTGATTTGGCACGACGAATTTAATCAGGGAACCGAACTCAACAAGACTGACTGGACGCACGAAGTACAGAAAGCCGGATGGGTGAATAACGAGTTGCAGAATTATGTTGACGGTGCCTACAATGGCCAGCGCGTCACCGAACTATCTGATGGAAAATTGCGCATCCATTGCTTTAAATCAGGAGGAAGTGTTTATTCGGGGCGGGTTTATGCACAAGTAACTCAGGGATGGCAATACGGTTATATAGAAGCCCGCATAATGCTGCCCAAAGGTAAAGGTACCTGGCCGGCTTTTTGGATGATGCCTGCAAACAACGATTTCTCAATCAACCCGTGGCCAAAGTGTGGAGAAATAGATATTATGGAAGAAGTGGGTGTTGTGCCCAACGAGGTGTCTTCCAGCCTTCATGCCGAGGGGCACAATCATACCAATGGCACTCAGGTAACCCATGCAATGACCATTGAAAAAGCGGAAGGCGAATTTCATACATACGGTATGGAGTGGACATCACAAAAAATAACGACCTATGTTGACGGTAAAGTGCAACTCACATACAACAATGATAATAAAGGGGTTTTCAACTGGCCGTACGACAAACCATATTACATCATTCTCAATCTCGCCTGGGGAGGCAGTTGGGGAGGCATGCAGGGGGTTGACGAATCAGCGCTTCCGCTCAGTTGTGTGGTAGATTATGTCCGCGTTTTCCAGAAGAATTAATTATCTCTAATGAGTTAACAGCTAACATCTTTACAAGAAATAGATAATCAGTTATCTCATATAAAACAAAAAACCAATCCCAAATTAAATAACTAAAAAAATCAAAATGAAAGCCAAACAAATTTTAGTCGGCATACTACTCCTGTTTGGAACGTCGCTGTTAGCCGGAGCCCAGCAAACCCAGTCCAATTCCGGGCCAGGTAACTGGAAACTGGTTTGGAGCGACGAATTCGATTACAATGGACTTCCCAATCCTCAAAAATGGAGTTACGACACGCAAGGCAATTCCAGCGGCTGGGGAAACAATGAAGCCCAATTTTACACCGACGGGCAAATCAAAAATGCTGAAGTTAAAGACGGGCTCTTATATATCACCGCCAGAAAAGAAGATATTGGAGGTAAAAAATATTCGTCGGCCCGGCTAATTACCAAATCGAAAGGCGACTGGCTTTACGGGAAAGTTGAAGTAAGGGCAAAATTGCCCGACGGACGGGGGATGTGGCCTGCAATCTGGATGTTGCCAACCGATTGGGAATATGGCAACTGGCCTGCCAGCGGCGAAATCGACATCATGGAAAATGTGGGTTACGACCCGAATGTAGTCGTATTCTCTTCACACTCACAGTCATATAACCATGTCGCCGGAACTCAGAAAAGCACCAGAACAACTATTGCCGATTGCTATACCAACTTTCACAACTACCAACTGGAATGGGAACCTTCGGAATATAGAATTTATGTTGACGACAAGTTATACTTCACCTTTAAAAACGAAGGTACTGGATACAAGGAATGGCCTTTCGACAAACGGTTTCATTTGCTCCTGAATGTTGCAGTTGGCGGCAATTGGGGCGGCCAAAAAGGTATCGACGATACAATTTTCCCAAAAACGATGCTGGTTGATTACGTGAGAGTGTATCAGAAAAAATAATGCTGGCAGTTTATCGAAGCTGGTATTGGTTAAAGTTCCCGGCAGGTGTAGTTGTTGTGGTTCCTGCCGGGATAACTTGCCAATCGTTCAAATTCTCAAACTTTAGAACACTGACTTATGAAACTGTTTTTCCCGTTATTCATATTGCTTTGTGCCTGTTATAATAAAGCAGAGATTAAGCCCGCACCCGCCGTTGAAGCCTGGATCACAAGCCCATCAACCAATATTCTTTTTCAAAAGCAAAATGAAAGTATTGGCGCCAGCACATCTTCTGACCAACTTCCAACAATTATGGTTGATGCAGGCAAAGAATTTCAAACCATCGACGGCTTCGGCAACTGCCTCACGGGCGGAAGTGCACTGGTTCTGAACCAAATGGATAAAGCCAGCCGTGCCCAAATCCTGAAAGAACTTTTCGCCACCGACGGAAGCAACATCGGAATTAGCTACCTGAGGCTATCTATTGGAGCTTCAGATTTGAGTGATCATTTGTTCACCTATGACGAAATTTCTGAAGGGCAAACCGATGTAAATATGGAGAAATTCAGTTTGGAACCTGAAAAGAAAGATCTCATTCCCGTCTTAAAGGAAATTTTGGCAATCAATCCAAAGATCAAAATCATGGGTTCGCCCTGGACTGCCCCAACCTGGATGAAAACAAACGCCAAATTCAAAGGTGGCAGCCTGAAACCTGAGTATTTTGACGCGTATGCCAAATACTTTGTGAAATACATTCAGGAAATGAAAGCCGAAGACATCACAATTGATGCGATCACAATTCAAAACGAACCACTCCACCCCGGAAACACGCCAAGCATGTTTATGCCCGCTGCTGACCAGGCCGATTTTATCAAGAAAAGCCTGGGACCAGCTTTTAAAGCTGCCGGAATTAAAACAAAAATTGTTGTTTACGACCATAATGCTGACCGAATCGACTATCCGATCTCAATTTTAGACGATCCGCAGGCAGCCCAATATGTTGATGGATCGGCATTCCACTTGTATGGCGGAACAATCGAAGAATTGAGTAAAGTTCACGCGGCTCACCCAAACAAAAATCTGTATTTCACCGAACAATGGGTTGGCGCACCTGGCAACCTGGCTGGCGATCTGTCGTGGCACGTGCGCACACTCATAATTGGAGGAACACGCAACTGGTGCCGCAATGTGCTCGAATGGAACATGGCCTCCGACCCCAAATACAACCCGCATACCAACGATGGTGGCTGTGATCAGTGCCTCGGCACAATAACAATCGACGGCAATAACGTAACACGCAACCCAGCCTACTACATTTTGGCTCACGCAGCCAAATTTGTTCGCCCTGGTTCTGTCAGAATCGATTCTAATTTACCTGAAAACTTGTCAAATGTGGCCTTCAAAACTCCAGAAGGAAAATTGGTATTGATTGTCATTAACGATAACAAGACTGCTCAAGAATTTAGAGTTAAGTACCAAAACAGTGAATTTTCGGCAACGCTTCCGCATGGAGCTGTTGGTACTTATATTTGGTAACTACGCGCATACTACAAACAAGAATAAAACCAATGCCGGAGCAGGAAATGAACTCATTTTCTGCTCTTTTTTTATTCTGTGTCCAAATCTGTCTGGCATTCAACTTTGATTCTTTATTTTTGTTTAATTACCGAACTTAAAAAAAAGCCATGATTATAGTAGTATCGCCAGCCAAAACCTTATACGACAAGAGTCCCATCCTTCTTGAAACCTATTCTGAAATTGAATTTCTTCAGGAAGCCGAAAAGATAATGAGTGTGCTGAAAAAGAAAAAGCCAGCGCAAATCTCGAAACTAATGGATATTTCGCCCAAACTGGCCGAATTGAACTTCCAGCGCTTTCAGGCCTGGCAGCCAGTTTTTACTCCTGAAAATTCGTGGCAGGCAGTTTTGATGTTCAACGGCGATGTTTATCAAGGATTGAAAGCAGAAACCTTTTCAGACAATGAATTCGCTGTTGCCCAGGAAAAACTGCGTATTCTTTCAGGATTGTATGGGCTGCTGAAGCCGCTCGATCGCATTCGGCCTTATCGACTGGAAATGGGAACCAGCTTACCTGTTGCACGAAAAAAAGACCTTTACGACTTCTGGAAAACCAAAATTACGGCGAAACTGAACGAAGAACTGGCACAACACGATCAAAGAATATTGGTAAACCTGGCGTCAAACGAATACTTCAGCGCTGTTGATGCTAAGAAAGTTAAAGCCCGAATCATCACCCCTGCATTCAAGGAAAACAAAGGTGGAAAATACCAGATGGTTTCTTTTTTTGCCAAGCGTGCACGTGGACTGATGAGCCGCTTTATTATCCAGAATAACATTGCCGATCCTGAAGAAATCAAAGCATTTGATTTGGAAGGATACTATTTCAACAGCCAGCTTTCAGGAGAAAATGACTGGGTTTTTACACGATAAAAAAGCTTTCAGTTTAACTCATTCTGAAACATTGAAGTAAAAATCAACCTAAAGTCAATCTGTTTTAGCGAACTTTTTACCTTTGCGACAAATGGTTTGAAAAAACTTGCAGAAAGGAGCACCAAATGGAATTTACCTTAAACGGGAAAGACGGAACTTACCGAAAAATTGAACAATTCGACTCGGAAACCACCGCAAAATTAAGCGAACACTTCAAACACATCATCGAGCTTTTGGGCGAAGATCCGGCTCGCGAAGGACTAACCCGTACCCCGTTGCGTGTGGCAAAATCCATGCAGTTTCTGCTCCAGGGATACGAGCAAAACCCCGAAGAAATTTTGCGCTCGGCTATGTTTAAAGAAGACTACCGCCAGATGGTTATCGTGAAAGACATTGAAATTTACTCGATGTGCGAGCACCACATGCTGCCCTTTATTGGCAAAGCGCACATTGGTTACATTCCCAACGGATATATTACCGGCCTCAGTAAGATTGCCAGGGTAGTTGATGCTTATGCCCGCAGACTGCAAGTTCAGGAGCGATTGACAACTCAAATTAAGGAGTGTATTCAAAATACGCTCAATCCGCTTGGAGTAGCTGTTGTAATTGAGGCGCAACACCTTTGTATGCAAATGCGCGGTGTGCAAAAACAACATTCGGTTACTACTACGTC
>DAOPZV010000005.1:24133-47965 GCA_035353575.1 Prolixibacteraceae bacterium
CGAATTTGCAGAGACTAATGATCATCTTTCAGTTTTGCCGGTTGCCAATCATCAAAATACTTTCTCTGGTTTTACCGATTCCGGGTTCCGGCCTCCCAAGTTTTTATAGCATCATTTCCAGGTCAGAACAGCCGGAAGTGTTTTTCTGATTGTACCCACGGAAGAACATAAGTCAATCCGTTGGTTAGTTGCACGTTGCGCTCACCTCTTTTCGCCGGTAAATATTTTGGTTGCGAAAAACTATATCCATTGGTATTGATGTTCGCCGCAACATGTTTGTGTCATACGCTATTTAAACAAAAAGCTATGGAAACAAGAGACAATTTTAAATACGATCCCAAAAACCGGGAAGATCTCAAATTTTCAGGAGGGAACTACAACAACAATTATAAATGGCAGTATTTTCTCTATTCATTAAAAAACAATCAGAAATTCAGGAAAGTACTTGCAGTAACGGCTTTGGTATGTATTGCTGCTGCAATCCTGGTGGTAACAACATTGTATCATTTGGTTGTCAGGCTAATTGATTTACCCGGAATGAGTGCATAACCACAATAAACCAAAAATCTTGTTATGACGTTTTTTCGCAATTTATACAACTGGGTGCTAAGCTGGGCCGAAACACAATACGGGGCGCTTGCCCTTTTTTTGCTAGCCTTTGTTGAGTCCATATTTTTTCCAATCCCGCCTGATGTTCTGCTCATTGCTTTGGCATTGGGAGCACAAACCAAATCATTCAGGTTTGCCTTTTTGTGCACGGTGGGATCGGTTGCCGGAGCATTTATTGGCTACGCATTGGGCTATTACACCTGGATTTCGGCTTCAGGAGAATTTACAGCTTTTGCCAATTTCTTTTTCGACAATATACCCGGTTTTACAACCGATTTGTACAACAACATCCGCACCCTGTTTAACACCTGGGATTTCTGGGTCATTTTCACGGCCGGATTTACGCCAATTCCCTACAAAGTTTTTACAGTAACAGCGGGAGCTTTTGAAATTAACTTGTTTATGTTTTTTATTGCATCGGTTATCAGCCGTGGCGCCCGCTTTTTCCTGATAGCATGGCTCATCTGGAAGTTTGGGCCAAACATTAAGCAATTTATTGAAAAGTATTTTAACGCCTTGGCAATGGGCTTTACAGCCTTGCTAACAGGCGGATTTATTTTAATCAGTTATTTTATTTAAAACACAGAATATGGTAATCGACTTTACAGTCTGGATAGGATTTATTGTTTTTGTAATCCTTTTATTGGCCCTCGATTTGGGGGTTTTCCACAGAAAATCACATGAAGTAAAAATCAAGGAGGCACTGACCTGGAGTGTGGTTTGGATATCGCTGGCATTGATTTTTAACTACGGAATTTATATTTACCTCGGCAAAGAGAAAGCGCTTGAATTCTTAACGGGTTACCTCATCGAGAAATCGCTGAGCGTCGATAATTTGTTTGTTTTCATTATGCTGTTTTCGTTTTTCAACGTCGAACCCAAATACCAGCACAAAGTATTGTTTTGGGGAATTATTGGTGCATTAATCATGAGGGCAATCTTCATTTTTGCGGGCGTTGCGCTTATCAACCAGTTCCATTGGATCATATACATCTTTGGTGCTTTCCTTATTTTCACCGGCATCAAAATGCTATTTCACAAAGAGGAAGAAGTAGCACCTGATAAGAACCCGCTTGTCCGGCTTTTTAAGAAGTTCTTCCCGGTTACCGATCAAATGCACGGAGGAAAGTTATTTGTTCGCGTAAACGCAAAAATGGTTGCCACTCCCCTTTTCATTGTTCTGCTTGTAGTTGAATTTACCGACCTCATTTTTGCCGTTGACTCTATTCCGGCAATCCTGGCTATTTCAAAAGACTCGTTTATCATTTTCACATCAAACGTATTTGCCATTTTGGGTTTGCGCGCGTTGTATTTTGCACTTGCGGGAATTACGAAGTACTTCCACTTGCTGAAATATGGTTTGTCTGCAATTCTGGCGTTTGTCGGGACAAAAATGGTTATTGTTGATTTCTACAAAGTACCAATCACAATATCGCTGCTTACAATCATGGGAATACTCCTGATTTCAGTTTTGTTGTCTCTCATTTTCCCGAAGAAGGAAAACCAACCCCAAACCAATTTAAACCGTGTCGTTTGATTTTCTTTGAAAAGCAAAACTCCGGAGATTCGAGTAATTCGATTTCTCCGGATTTTCAATTATTTGTGCAAATGCTTTCTATTTCAGAAACTGGAGGCAAACAGGCGATTCGTTCGGAATTTTAAAGCCGGTATAACGCAATTTTCCCGAGGGAGCATCGATTTTAAAAACAGTGATGTCGTTGCTTTTCTGGTTGGCTACCAAAAGAAACCTGCCCGTAGGGTCAATCGCAAAATTTCGGGGCCAATTTCCTTCGACCGGTGTATTGTCTATCAGTTCAATTTTTCCGTTGGTAACATCGCGTTTAAAAATGGCAATGCTATTGTGTCCGCGGTTTGAGCCATACAAAAAACGGCCGTCCCGCGATATATGAATATCGGCACACCAGCTTTCGCCTTTAAAGTCTTTGGGCAAAGTTTTTACGGTCTGCACGGTTTTCCACTCGGCACCATATTTCATCAACACGGTAACAGTAGAACTCAGTTCGTTTATCACATAGATAAATCTTCCATCGGGAGAAAAATCGAAATGCCTCGGGCCCGAACCCGGAGTCATTTTTACAAATGGCTGGGCGTGTGGAGCAAATAGTTTGTCGGCAACAGGAACATCGTAAATTTTTAACTCATCGATACCCAAATCAGCTGCATACAGAATTTTTCCGGTGGAGTCAAAACGAGCCGAGTGCGCATGAGGACTGGTCTGCCGTTCAGGAAAAGGGCCGCTGCCTTCTTGCTGAATGCGCTGTACCATTTCTGAAAGGCTGCCATCGGGTAAAACATCGAAAAAAGATAAGTTTCCGGCTGAATAATTTGATGCCACAAGTTTTTTCCCATCCGGCGAAAGACTAACGTGGCATGGATTTGAGCCGTGCGACAACACATGGTTTACCAGGGTGAGATGAAAATCGGATTCGATTTTGAACGCCGAAATGCCACCACTTTGATTCGCATCCAGATTATCAACCTCGCCTACCGCGTATAAAAATTTCTTATTGGGTGCAATCGCTAAAAAGGAAGGATTGTTGCTCACTGCCGGACGCTTCAAATTGGTCAGACGCCCCGTCTGATCGTTGAATTTATAAACGAATATGCCTTCAGTTGCGCCTTTGGTGTAGGTTCCAACGTATAGAATATGTTTTTTGGCTTCAGCTATACCGCTGAGAATGAATACACACAACAAACTGATAATGATCTTCTTCATCTGGTGTAATTTCTGTTATCGATAACGGTTTCAAGCCCAAAATTAGAAAATTAAAGCTACCGAAAAACTTTGTTTTGCTTGTGTTTACAAATCTCTAACTTTGTTAAAAACTGAAAAATTATGAGCTCACAATTAACTTCAGGAAATACTGCGCTATTAGCCATTTCTATTCTGCTCATTATTTGTAGTTTAATCATCATTTTGCTGATTGCTATGCTTCAAAAGCACCGAAAAGAAAAGTTGCTTTTTGAATCGAAATACCAGGAACTGAAAGAAAAATACAACCAGCTCGAACTCGAAAACCTGGATTCGCGCCTGAACCCGCACTTATTTAAAAATATCCTGAATTCGGTGCAATCGCACGCCTATCAAACCTATTTTGCATTGGATAAGCTGGCCAACGTGCTCGACTACATTTTGTACGAAAGCCGCAAAAAGTACGTCACTCCGCGTCAGGAAGTGGAGTTCGCGCTTAACCTGATCGAAATCAACAAAATAAAACTCAGTCCATTATTTGATTTGAAAGTGAAGCTGAAGGTTAACGAAAACGAACCTTTGTACAACCAGCATTTACTGGCTCCGTTTATTTCTATCGACCTGATTGAGAACGCTTTTAAACATGCAGATTTGCAAAGTCAGGGAGCATTTATCTCTATTATTTTTGAGTTCAACGACGATACTTTCGGGTTGACTGTAGCTAATAAAATCTCGGAAAAATCGCCTATCCGGAAAGAAAAAGGCGGGTTTGGTATTGAATCGCTCGAACAACGCCTGAAAATCATTTACAACGATCATTTTAAATTCGACCGTTTCACCGAAGACAACGTTTATATTTCTCACCTAAAAATTGATTTGCTTGAATTCAAGGCTAAAATGCTTGCTTCTTGACGACGAATTGCCCGGGCTTTCGTACCTCAAACTGCTTTGCGAGCAAATTCCGGAGCTGGAAGTTGTGCGTGCTTTTAATGATCCGCAGATTTTCCTGAGCGAATTTCAGGAACTGGATTTTGATTTGTGTATTCTGGATATTGAAATGCCGGGGATAAATGGCATCAAAATAGCTGAAATACTGAAGGATAAGCCGGTGATATTCACTACAGCCTACAAAGAATATGCTGCCAATGCGTTTGATTTAGACGCAATCGATTACGTGATTAAACCTGTGAAATTCGACCGGCTGAAACATGCGGTAGATAAGGCTATTCAACGTATGAGCGCGAAGGAAAGCTCTCCAAACTACTTCCAAATAAACACCGACAGAGGAAATTCGCTGATTTATTTCGACAAGCTGGTGTATGTGCAAACTTCGGAAATTGATAGCCGCGACAAAACCGCTTTTCTTGAAAATGGAACCAGCCTGATTCTGAAAAATATTTCGTTTGGGAAACTGATTGGCCAGTTGCCTGCGGCCGATTTCTGCCAGATTAATAAAAAAGAACTGATTGCCCTAAACCGCGTTCAACACTTTTCGAACGATCAAATTACAACCAATATTTTCATTCAACCCGACAAGCCACTGGTGCTTCAACTGGGCGAAACCTACCGAAGCGACTTTATTCGAAAAATAAGCCGGTAGTTGGTTACAAAATTTCACCGTTTCATTACAAACATGCGGTCTGGCGCAGTGTTGGCCATATAAACGCAGAATTTTTCGTTCATATTTGCTGATCAAAAAAAAGTTATGCGCATGAAACGATTTTGGAATATAATTTTTTATGTCAGCACGTTAAGCCTTTTTCTTTTTGTCATGTACCTGATCGTTCAGGCCGGGAAAAACCTGGAAATAGGCCGAAGCGTCATTCAGCCACAGTTGCAGGATTCCTATTTTTCGCAATTTCTACAATCGCTGAAAGTAAATCTGGAACATCCGGTGGCGCTGATTTTGGCACAAATCGTCACCATTATCATCGTATCGCGCATAATTGGGTTCATTTTTGCCAAAATTCATCAGCCAACCGTTATTGGCGAAATCATTGCTGGTATAGCACTTGGTCCATCGTTACTTGGCGTCTTTTTTCCTGAATTCTCTGCGGCACTTTTCCCCGACAAATCGATGGGAAACCTCAGCCTTTTGAGCCAGGTCGGATTGATTCTCTTCATGTTTATGGTTGGAATGGAGCTCGACCTGAAAGTATTGCAAAACAAGGTAAAAGATGCGGTTGTGGTGAGCAACGCCGGAATTCTGATTCCGTTCACGTTGGGTATTGGCCTTGCCTATTTCATTTATGAGCATTTTGCGCCAAAGGGAGTTCCGTTTTTATCGTTTGGCTTGTTCCTCGGGATGGCAATGAGTATCACAGCTTTCCCTGTTCTGGCGCGCATCGTGCAGGAACGTGGCATTCACCGCACACGGCTTGGCGCATTGGTTATTACTTGTGCCGCTGTCGACGATATCTCGGCCTGGTGCATGCTGGCAGCCATTATCGCCATTGCCAAAGCCGGTACTTTCCTAAGTTCGGTTTACACCATCTTAATGTCAATCGGGTACGTTCTGCTAATGCTCAAGATTGTGAGGCCATTCCTGAAACGGGTTGGCGATTTACATGCCTCGCGTGAAAACCTTAGCAAACAAATCGTTGCAATTTTCTTTCTCACGCTGATTATTTCATCATACACTACTGAAGTTATTGGTATCCACGCGCTTTTCGGCGCTTTTCTGGCCGGAACCATCATGCCTGAAAATACCAAATTCCGGAATATTTTCATCCAGAAAATCGAAGATATTTCGCTGGTTTTGTTGCTGCCGCTGTTTTTTGTTTTCACCGGATTACGCACGCAAATCGGACTAATCAACGACATTTATCTGTGGAAAGTAACTGGCTTGATCATTCTGGTTGCCATTGTTGGAAAATTCGCCGGAAGTGCAATTGCCTCAAAAATTATGGGCCAAAACTGGCGCGACAGCCTAACTATTGGCGCATTGATGAACACCCGTGGATTAATGGAACTGGTTGTTCTGAACATTGGCTACGATCTGGGAATTCTTTCGCCCGAAGTGTTCTCAATGATGGTAATAATGGCCCTTGCAACAACCTTCATGACAGGCCCTTCCATCGATTTAATAGAGCGCGTTTTCAAGCAAAAAACAAGTTTGATTGCCGAGAAGATCAATCAACTCCGGAAGTTCAAAATCATTCTTTCGTTTGGTAATCCTGAAGCCGGGACATCACTTTTGCGTCTGGCTCATGGGCTAATTAAGAATCAAAAGGAAAATACAACGGTAACTGCCCTTCATTTATGTCCAAATAATGTGCTCCACCACTATAACCTGGATGAATATGAGAATGAGAGTTTTGCGCCAATCATTCAGGAGTCGGAGTTGATTAATCAGAAAATTACCACCCTGTTTAAAGCTTCGGACAACATCGACAGCGACATCACCGAAATTACCAATGAAGGCGATTTTGATTTGCTGCTTATTGGCATCGGCCAATCGATTTTTGAAGGCAGCCTTTTGGGCCGAATCCTTGGATACACCACCCGCATTGTGAACCCCGACCGAATCATGCAGCGGGTTTCGGGCAAAGAAAAGTTTTTTGGAAATTCGCCGTTCGACGACCGAACTCAAACCATTTTATCGAACACGAAAGTCAATGTCGGGATTTTTGTCGATAAGAATTCGGGCAACTTTGAACGAATACTTGTACCTTTTTACAGCGAAAAAGATGATTCGTTGATTGAATACATCCAGCGCTTTATTAAAAACTCGGAATCACAGATTACAGTAGTCGATCCTGAGGGCCTGGTGAAGAAGGATACAAATGTGAAAGAAGCAATCAGGGCCATTGAACATGATGCTCCCAACCATATTTCGCTCAACAACGACCTGGTTATTGACGAAGAATTGATGAAAGATTACCAATTGATGATCGTTTCAGCAGAAGGCTGGAAGAAGCTTGTAGATTCGCGGGTGCATTGGTTAAATCACACACCTTCTATGCTGATTATTAGAGCATAATAAAAAACGTCAGGCAAAGATTTCCTTTTTCAGCAATTGGTATTCGTATTCGAAATTGGGCGTAAAAATGTTTTGCCCAAAATTGGAGTCAATTTGTTTGGGCGTCCAAAACTGTCCTTCTTCAACTTCTTCGGAATGGAGATGAATGGATTTAAAATCGTGGCTGACAAAAACATAAACCAGCTCCGACTCTATTTCGCTGTCCCATCGATAAGTTTTCACCAATTTTGCGCCAAAATTCTGAAGACCAATTTCTTCCCAGGCTTCGCGTTTCAGCGCTGTTTCAAGGGTTTCGCCAAACGAAATGTGACCGCCAACTGCTGTATCCCATTTCCCGGGCTGAACCAACTTATTCATCGGTCGTTTCTGCAAGTAAATGTGCTTTTGATTATTCAGAACATGCAAATGTACCACCGGGTGGAGTAATTTTTCGCCTTTGTGACAAACGGAGCGCGGTGCCTTTCCAACAATTTCGCCTTGCTCGGTAACCAGAGGAAGCCATTCTTCATCTTCAGCAAAGGTTACCGGAGCTGGTTTTCGGCTAAATTTCTGCTTCACAAACTCCACTACAAAAACTACCCCGAAAAGAATATAAAACAAGCCGCCACTAATAAATGCCCAAGCCTCGTTCGACATATAAAAAGCCGAGTAAAAAACCAACACCGTATGAGCCAGAAATACGAAAAACATCATTCGCATCGATTTTCGCATCTGGATCATTTGCACCTCGTTCAGCTCCATGTCTTTCATATATCGCTGAGTCATCATGCCCACAATATTCAGCTTTGAAAAGGCTGACAATGCAAGCACTGCGCACAGAATTAGCTCTACCAAGCCCGGCTTCAGCTTGAAAAATATATCGTTATCGAGCAAAATAGACACCGATCCAAGCACAAAAAGCAGGGCTGTGTCGAATAAAACGAATTTGTCGAGCCGTTTTTCCTGAATCCATATCCAGCCCATTTCCCCCAGTCCGATTACCAGAGCGGCGATTAAGCCAGCCCGGGTTCCCCAAATTTCATCAATAGCTATAAATGCGAACAACGGAATAAATCCGGGGAGAAGCTTTTTCAGGAATTCTGTTTTGCTCATGATACTGACTCAAGTTAAACAACGATTCTACTTTAGAACAGAAGCCCCAAAACAAAAATCGTCATACTTATTTTTTTGTGCTATCTTTTTACAAATCACTATTTACCGACCGCAGAATACGATCTTCAAATTCGGGCAAAAGCTTTTCAAACTGATTCAGCGCTTCCTGCAACGAACTGAAATATTCGCCGCCCGCAGCATTGGTGTGGCCTCCTCCATTAAAATATTTTTCTGAAACTTCATTCACCGCGAAACTTCCTTTCGAGCGGAACGAAGCTTTTATATATTTCTCTTTTTCGGTAAATAGTGCACTGAAAATAATGCCTTTAATCGACAATGGCATATTCACAAAACCCTCGTTGTCACCGGTCTTGAAGTTAAATACTTTTTGATCTTCAAGAGAAATGTACATTACCGCAGCATGATACTCCGGAAAAACTGTCATCCGATTGCTTAAACAAAATCCCATTAATCTCATGCGATCAGCCGAATAATTGTCGTAAACTTTGGAATGAATAGACAACTGATTGACGCCCAAACGAGTTAATTCGGCGGCTACCTCGAAAGTGCTTGGATTTGCTACATTAAAATCGAAAGAGCCAGTGTCGGTCATTAGTCCGGTAAAGAATGAGGTTGCCGCATTTTTATCGATATATTGAGCAAATCGGGTTGGCGCGAGAACTGTGAAAATCAGCTCGGCAGTAGAACTAAATGTTGTGTTAGAGATTGTTAAATCGGTAAAAATTCCCGGATAGGGATGATGATCAACCAAAATTTTCTTTCCGGCGAAATTCTCAACCAATGGCCGCATATCGCCAAGCCTCGACAATTGATTGAAATCCATGCAAATAATTAAGTCGGCCTCGTCTATTGCCCGGGCTGATTGCTTTGGATGATGACTAAAAATAATCACTTCGTCATGACCATCCATCCAGTGGTAAAACTCAGGATATTTAGTTGGGCTAACTACTTTGGCATTGTGTCCGGCATTTCTTAAAACGCGCCATAATCCAAGAACAGAACCCATTGCATCGCCGTCGGGGTTGGTATGTGGAATGACGACTATCGATTTTGAACTTTCGTTTATTAGTTGCTCAAATTCATTAATTAACTCACGATCAATTCTTTCCAATTCTGAAAATTTAAAATAAGTTACAAAGATAAAAATAAAGCGAATGAGGTCTATTCAACAAAACTAAATTTGCTAACTTGGGTTCGCCTCAAAACCTTACAAATTTTATAGTATATGACAGGTAACCAAACATTTACAATGATTAAACCGATTGCTGTTAAAAACAACTATATTGGTCCTATCCTGAAAATGATCAACGAAGCCGGATTTAGAATAAAAGCGATGAAGTTTACCCGCTTGACCAAACAGCAGGCCGAGGAGTTTTACAGTGTTCACGCCGGGAAATACTTTTTTGAGGGACTTACCGACTTTATGAGTTCGGGGCCAATTGTTGCCGCAATTTTGGAAAAAGAAAACGCAGTGGCCGATTTCAGGAAGTTAATTGGCGCAACCGATCCTGAAAAAGCGGAAGAAGGTACCATCAGAAAACTATATGCCGAATCCATGTCGCATAACGCCGTGCATGGCTCTGACAGCGACGAAAATGCAATCGTTGAAAGCGATTTCTTTTTCTCTAAAATGGAAAGATTTTAATTTAAAATTAATCTGGTACCGGCATCTATAGTACTTTTGTTTGTATTTTAGTCCGCAGAAATTTTCCGAACCTGTTTTTGCCTTTTAAAACGAATTTCATCAGGTATAGACAGATATTAAAGAAGGAAACAAACTGTTAATTTTAATTCTGAACCAATGTTTAAACCGACTTTATCTATACTGGTATTGTTATCAGCTGCATTATTTTCTTTCGGACAAAACCCGGAAAAGGAACTATTCACTGTATCGCCCCGAACTTCAGAACCGTTTTTATATTCGGTAACCTCGTTAACTGCTCACGACCTTAAATGGAGTTTCGACTATTCGGGTACCTATGGCGAAAATGTTCCCGGATCGCTGGGCTATGAAGGAGTCAGCCAACAATTTGCGGTAAAAGGCTACCTTGGTAAGCAGTTCACATTGTATGCCAACGCTTCTCTTGGATTTCCGGGGGAAAACGAAATTGCAAGTGCCCAGCAGGTTGAAGTTTTACGCAACTTTATTGGCGGGAAAAAATCAACGGGTATTGCTTTGGGCTGGGGAATTGGAGTCAGGCGGGATTTTACCAACGTGAAATCAATTTTAAGCCGGGGAACACTTTCGTTCAATACCGATCGCTGGAGATTAAACGGGAACGCACTGTTCGAAAAGGCTTTTGCATCGAACCGGGATGCGGTTGACGTAATTTTTTGCGCTGGAGTCCACTATAATTTTGCACCTGGTTTTTATGGCGGGATTGAAGCAATTGGCGAAGACCTGGAAGGTTTCTGGGATAAAGAAGAAGCCGAAGGTGGTGCAAAACTATTGGTAGGTCCATCTCTTAATCTGGTTCCAAAGAAATCGCGTTTCTCCTTTTCTGTGTCAGGCGGACCAGTTTTCTATGCCACTCAAAATCAAATGACTAATCCTGACGCAATTCGAGAACTTCCTAAAGAATCGGGATTAATGATTAAAGCTCGCGTGGTATTTAATCTTTCAGGGTCCTAAGAGGTTACGGGTTCCAGCGTTCGAATTATGAGTTTCCTTCGAAAGGCTCAGGGAACGGCTCTTCCGCTTCAGTCTTCACTAGCCAAATGTGACTGACCACGTATTTCTTTTCTGTTATCTGAATACAATTGTTTTCACAATTTCAGAGCCAACTACCTCATTTAGCCTGAGGCGAATCTCTTCCTTCATCATCAAGAGTTCGTTTCTCACAATTGGTGACGACGTATCGACAAACAGCGTTTCGTTTCTAATGTAAAGGTTTCGGGTGTATCTGGCAACTGTTTTTCCCATGACCATTTCCCAAGATTTGATCAAATCAATCTCGGTGAGTTTGCGTTCCAGGTTATTTTCCTGCACATAGTTTTTTAAAACATCACTTAATTTCTGGGTATTGCTTTTTCTCATTTTCTCATTGGTTTTATTCAACTACCGCACCGTTGCTGATAGTGAATATTTTTGATTCGGTTTCCAGGCTTGCAATCATTTGATCGAGATGTTCCCGGTTGGTATCGGTAATAAATATTTGGCCAAAATGATCATTGGCAACCAGCTTTACGATTTGCTCTACCCGGCTTTTATCCAGCTTATCGAAAATATCGTCGAGCAACAAAATCGGAGTTAAACCTGAAACTTCCTTCATAAAATCGAACTGAGCCAGTTTTAATGCCACCAAATAGGTTTTTTTCTGTCCCTGCGACCCAAATTTCCGGATTGGATAACCCGATAATTCGAACTCAAAATCGTCTTTGTGAATGCCCGTTGTAGTAAACTGAAGCGCCCGATCTTTTCCCACTGAATTTTTCAAAATTTGCTCGTAATCGCTATCCAACAGGTCTGACTGCAGCTTTAACCCAACCATTTCATTTCCGCCTGAAATCAATTCGTAATATTTCTGAAAAATTGGCTGAAGCTTTCGAATAAAAACTGCCCGTACCTCGTGAATCAACTGCCCGTATTTGATCAGCTGGTCGTCCCAAACTTCAAGCGTTTCGGTACTAAAAACATTGTTAGCTGCAAATTGCTTCAACAAATTATTTCGTTGCAACAAAGCCCGGTTGTAGCGAATCAGATTCTCGAGATAAACTGCATCGTATTGCGAAATAACCGAATCGACAAAACGTCGGCGGTCCTCGCTTCCTCCCGAAATCAGATTAGTGTCTGAAGGTGTAACGATAATTAACGGAAGTAATCCGATGTGTTCCGACAGCTTTTTGTATTCTTTCTGATTACGTTTAACAATTTTTTTTTGATTACGCTTCAATCCACAATAAACGACTTCTTCCGAATCTAGCCTCGAATACCTTCCCTGAAGCATAAAGAATTCCTGATCGAAACGGATGTTCTGTCCATCAACCGGATTTAAAAAGCTCTTGCAAAACGAAAGATAATGAATCGCATCCATCAGGTTTGTTTTTCCGGCGCCATTATTGCCAATAAAACAGTTTAGACTATCAGAAAACTGAAATTCAGCGTGTTCTATATTTTTGAAGTTTACAACCGATAATTCCTGAATATACATTGTTGGGACAGTTTATTTCAACAAAACTACAAATTTCCGCCAGTCAAAACCCACAAAACTTCTCCATTAAAGATAATAACACCAATGTGTTGATTAATATTCAATTTTATATCCGAAAACTGACGTTTATTTTTGAAAATAATATATTTTTGCCTCTCGATTTTCGAAACACATAATTCAAAATGGCAAAAGACGTAAAAAAACCACAGGTTGATAACCTGACCGAAATTGAAAGTGCGTTAACAAGAACAGAACAGTTTCTTGAAAAAAATCAGAAGCTAATTGGAATCGTTATTGGAGCAATTGTAGTTGTTGCAGTTGGTTATTTTGGCTTTCACAAGTTCTATATTGAACCACATCAAAAACAAGCCGAAGAACAAATTGCTGAAGCTCAGAAATACTTTGATAAAGATTCGTTCAACATCGCACTTAACGGCGACGGAACAAACCCCGGTTTTCTGGATATAATCGACGATTTTGGTTCGACCAAGGTTGGAAATTTAGCTAATTATTATGCTGGAATTTCTTACCTGCATATGGGCAAATACAACGAAGCGATCGATCACCTGAAAAAATTTAAAACTGATGACGTTTTATTGGGCCCGATCACTGTTGGCGCTCAAGGCGACGCTCAGTTGGAACTCGGTAATTCGGCTAAAGCACTTGATCTTTACACTGATGCTTATAAAATGAATGCAAACGAGTTAACAACACCAATATACATGCTTAAAGCTGGTGAATTACTCGAAAACTCAGGTAAGCAGGAAGAAGCCATTAAACTGTACGAAGAAATTAAGGCCAAATATCCGGAAAGCGCAGAAGGAAGAAGTATCGATAAATACATTGCTCGCGCCAAATCGAAATAGTTTGCAAAACGATAAAATAGTATAGATTCTGAATCCCCTCATTGCAGGGGATTTTTTATTTTCGTTAAAATTTTAACTCAATAATATGGCAACCAAAAATTTATCAGAATACGATTTAAACTCAGTTCCTTCCGCAGTTACAATGAAATTTGGGATTGTTGTGGCTGAATGGAATTATGAAATCACAGGAGCATTGGCACAGGGAGCCGTTGACACATTAAAACGGCACGGAGCTGACGACGATAACATTATTGTGAAACATGTTCCGGGAACGTTTGAACTTACTCTTGGAGCCCAGTATTTGGCAGAATTTGCTAATGTTGATGCAATTATTGTTTTGGGTTGCGTAATCCAGGGCGAAACCCGCCATTTCGATTTCATTTGCCAGGGAGTAACGCAAGGCGTCACCAGCCTGAATATGAAATATAATAAACCGTTTATTTTTGGAGTTTTGACCACTGATAACCAGCAGCAGGCACTTGACCGTGCCGGTGGCCGCCTTGGAAATAAAGGAGACGAAGCCGCTGTAACAGCCATTAAAATGGTCGACCTTCGAAATCAACTCAAATAAAAAAGGGGCTCAAAGCCCCTTTTCTCTTTTAACCACAGAAACTATTATTGTGGACCACCGCCAAAATTACCACGGCCTTGTCCATTCCTTCTCATTTCTTCACGTTTCTTCTGATTTTCATCGAAGATCTTAGCTTGTTCAGGAGTTAAAACTGCTCGTATTTCTTTATTCCTTTCAGCCTGGATTTTCATCATTTCTTCACGCATTTTAGCACGCTCTGCATCGCTGGCATCGCGCATCTTAGCAAAATCAAACGGCCTTTTTTCTGTATATTTCTTATTTATTGCTAAAACCTTAGCTTCCTGATCTTTATTAAGCTTCAACTCTTCGACTAAACGTTGGGTTTGTCTTTTTACCATTTCCTCAGGATTCATTTGCGGACGATTGCCTCTTGGCCCTCCCTGTGGCGCTGATTTAGATGGTCGGTTTCCATCACCTCTTTCCTGCGCGTAAGAAATACCAGCTATCAATATAAATGCTACCAATAAAATACCTATCTTTTTCATGAAAGTAACTTTTATAAGTTAATAATTTGTTCTGAACGTATTGACTATCGAAAGTACAAATAGTTTAACGCTCAATTTCTCATTATTTGTTAAAAAAGATAAATAAAATTTGATCGGCAAATTGCCTATTTTTGAAGCAAACGAAAAACATAATGAGAGCATTAATATTTGCAGCCGGACTTGGCACCCGCCTTAAGGAGCATACCGAGAATAAACCCAAAGCGCTCGTGCAGCTTGCAGGAAAGCCATTAATTCAAAGGGCCATCGAAAATCTAAAAAGCTTTGGAGTCGGGCACATCGTTATTAATGTTCATCATTTTGCTGACCAGATCATCGATTTTATCAGCATAAACCATTCGTTTGGAATCCGCATTGACATATCTGATGAACGCGACATGCTCCTTGACACTGGTGGTGGCTTGAAAAACGCAGCGCGCTTTTTTGAGGGGAAAGAACCTGTCTTGATATACAATGTAGATATAGTGAGCAATCTTAATTTACACAAACTTATTGATTTTCATATACAAAACAAGTCTTTGGCAACACTTGCAGTACGTCGGAGAGAGACCAGCCGATACCTGATGTTTGATGAAAACATGTTGTTGTCCGGATGGAAAAACTTCAGTTCCGGAGACACGATAATTAGTCGGGAGGCTGAATTTGCCGACTCAGAACCATTTGCCTTTAGCGGGATACATATTGTTCAGCCTGAAATTTTTGATTCAATTACAGAGACTGGAAAGTTCCCGATAATGGATTTGTACCTCCGGCTAGCAAAAAATCACCCTATTAAAGGCTATCTCGACCAATCAGATCTATGGATGGATTTAGGAAAACCTGCGCAACTTGCTGAGGCAGAAAAATTATTCCTTTCAAAGTAAATTATTCATCGGATGACTTGGAGTCATCCGATGAATAAAAATCAATCCTATTTTGAATTTTCAGGTTTCAAAGCAACTCCATAATAGTTATTGAAATTGCACCACTTTTTGGTAGCCTCTTTAATGTCGTCAATTGTGAATCCATTTACAATCTGGTCGTAATCGTTGAATCCGGAAAAATCTCCAGCATTATTGTACCACGTATTGCCCAAAATCCCAAGCCAATAGCGGTTTTCGCGCACATTGGTTTCGCGTTCGCGCAGAAGCTTTTCTTTAGCCTTCAGTAAGTCCGATTCTGATGGTCCTTTCGTGGTAATATCCCGAATCTGATCAAAAACTGCATTTTTCAGTTCATCCAGTTTGGCCGGATCGGCGCCATACGAAATGGAAATATCGTATTTCGAAGCCGGGAATTTTTCAACTGCCGGACTGGCGTCAATGTAATAAACGCTGCTTTTATCTTCACGAATTACCTCAAGTAACCGGGTCGTCAAGATTTTACATACAGCATTAATCAGGATATTGTTTCTGCGGTTATAATCGTAATCTCCGTGAAATGCCATATACTGAACACCTTTGACATCCTGACCTTTTCTAACTGTTTTTTCAACAATTCCATTTGGCTCTCGAATGCCCAGGTCCTTCCAATTCTCGTTTTTATGAGTCGATGGAATTGATGCCAAATATTTTTCGACCAAGGGTTTGAGCGTCTGTTTATCGATTTTTCCGACGAAGAAGAACTTGAAATCGCTGGCATCGCTGAACCGCTCGTGATTGATTTGAGTAATTTTCGACAAACTGGCTTCATCAAGCATTTCGCCTGACATTGGTCGTTTCCTGATGTTGTAATTCGCTGAAACCACCTGTAGTGTATCCTGGAATGCCGCATCAGGAGATGACTTTTTGTTCTCAAGAACACCTTTGGTGCGGGTTATAAAAGAGTTGAAAGCGGCCTGATCGGTTCGCTGGCCAACAAAATACATGTAAACAAGTTGAAGCAAGGTCTCCACATCTTTAACCGACGATCCGCCGTTAAAACCCTCGCGTAAATCGCTGACATATGGATTTAAAGACACGGCCTTCCCGGAAAGCAGTTTCTCAAGCGAAATTTTATCAAAATCGCCCAACCCGCTCAAAGCTAAAACTGATGGTGCCAAATCCGCCGAGATGTCGTCTTTTTGATCGTAAAGCGAATTACCACCGAAACTATATGCCGAGAATAAAATCTCGTCGTCTTTAAAATCTGTTGATTTTACAACCACTTGCGCACCGTTTGAGAGTGTCCATACTTCGGCGTCAACCAAATCAACTTTGGCAACCGAAGTAACAGATCCGGCTTTCGGCTCCTCGGGAATCAGCGGTTTATCTGAAACCTTGTCGGCATAAGGCTCAACTGCTGTTTTTTCAGCATCGTCAAGATATTTTTTCAAGTCATCCTCTGTTGGCACTTTTACTCCGTCTAATTCAGGAGCAGTTAAAATAACTACTCTATTTTCTTTTGTAATCCATTGTTTCGCCAGTGCGTTAACTTCGTCTAATTTAATCTCCGGCAAAAAGGCTTTGTAATAATTATATTCGTTTGCAATTCCGGGGAACGGCTCTTCTGTTGTCAGAAAATTCCGCTTGTATTCTTCAGCATAACTGGCTGACTTCTGCTTTTCGCGCTCGTTGTATGATGTTTCAACCGACGTGAGCATTGCAGCTTTTTGCCGGTCGAGCTCTGTCTGGGTAAAACCGTATTTTAAAACGCGCTGATTTTCAATCAAAACAGTCTTTATTCCTTCTTCAATCTTTCCATTCTGGCAAACCGCCACCGAGCTGTAAACGCTTTTGGGTCCGAATAAGGCCCCATATCCCGAATTGGCCATCAGGAAAGGAGGGTTTTCCTTTTGTGTAAGTTCAGCCAACCGATCGTTAATCATGGCGTTGTATAATCCTTCAACAAGACTTTGCCGATAATCGCCCAGTGTTTTAGACTTTTTCAGCGGATGCTTATAAAAAATCTGCGCTACTGCGTATTGAGCCTCTTTGTCGGTAGCCACCTTTACAAGGGTTTCTTTGTGATCAGGAATATCGTACATCTGCTTTTTTCGAGGATTTTTCGTTGCTGGTATTTTCGAAAACATCTCCTGAACCTGTTTTACCATCGCCGCCTGATCAAAATCGCCCACAACGATTAGTGCTTCCAAATCAGGACGGTACCAGTCGCTACGAAATTTTCTCAGTAATTCAGGCTTGAAATGATCTACGATTTCCATTTTACCAATTGGCAAGCGTTCGCCATATTTGGAATTGTGCAGGAAAACAGGTAGCCATTTCTGCATCATTCGTTCGTCGGCATCGCGGCCACCACGCCATTCTTCATGAATCACGCCTCTCTCCTTTTCAATTTCGTCGTCAGAATCCGTCACCTGGCTGGCCCAATCGTAAATTACCTGCAATCCTTTGTTCATAAATTTGGCACTGTCAAGCGGTACCTTTATCATATAAACTGTTTCGTCGAAACTAGTGTAGGCATTAATTTCAGGTCCAAACTCCATCCCTATCGATTCGAGGTAATTTACCAATTCGTGCTTCGGAAAATTCTTCGTTCCGTTAAAAGAAAGGTGTTCAGCGAAATGCGCAAGCCCTTGCTGATTATCGTCTTCCTCGACCGATCCGGCTTTTACTACGAGATACAAATCGGCTCTGTTTTTCGGAGTACTGTTCGCTCTCACATAATAAGTCATTCCATTAGGCAAAACTCCTTTCGAAACCTTCGGGTCGGTTGGCAACAAATCGTTTAAATTCAATTTTGGCTGAGCAAAAGCGGCAAAAGCTCCCAGCACCCAAAATAATACCAGTAATTTCTTCATATCAGTTATCTTGAATTTTTATATGTCTAAATGTGTTTCTGAACAACCAGGGTAAAAGCATTTTCTTCGTTCGAGCGGGTATTAAAAAACTGCGACTTAAGTTCATCTGGTCCATTGTCAACGATATACGAGTAGTTGGTAAACTCGAGCAAATCTAAATCGTTAAAATCATTACCAATCCCGAGGGTATATTCGTGTCCAATATTCAGCGAATCGCAAACAAACTTTACACCGTTCCCTTTGGATACCGAACGGTGAAAAATCTCCATCCATATGTAGCCAGTCTCGAGCGGCGAACTCGTGCGAACAACCTTTACTTCCGGAAATTGATTTTCTATATTTTCTTTGAGCGACAAAAACCGCTCAAGTTTATTCGGGAAAACGACCAAAAACTGACAAGCGTCCGAATTAATTGGCCTATTGGTTGGCAATGGTTCGGTATGAGACTGAAGGTAGTTGAAATAGTTCTCGAATTCAGAGCATTGCACGCTGCCACGATGATACCAGCAATTATGGTTGTTGGGAACCGGCTTAAAAAGGTGAAAATTCAGATCGCATTCAACCAGATAATCGGACAATTTCTGAACCACCTCTTCGCTGATGTTCTGGCTATAAAGCAGTTCATTCTTCTGGTGATCGTAAACCCCCGCTCCTGAAGAAAAAACGACGTAATCGAAGGGAGTTTCAGCCGGAATAACTGCCATTGTTTTTTCTAGATTGCGGCCAGTGGCAATAACCCTAAAAATGCCTTTTTCGCCAAGGGAGCGAAGCATATTAAGATTCTCAGGAGAAATCGACTTGTCGTTTCTCAGAAAAGTTCCATCCAAATCAGTGGCAACCAGTTTTATCTTCCCGTTAAATCCCATTTTCAAGAATCATTTCCGTTTTTAACAAACTCAATTTATTTTCAGTTTAAGTACCGTTCCTTAACCAATAATTACAATCAGCTATAAGAATATCACGATAAGAATTTCATTTGGCTTTCAGCAAATACCTTTAATTGGCTTTACTCTCACCATTTTATAATGTCGGGGAACAGTGGATATTCGTTTGTTGAATATCGGGATATTAACCCTGATTTTATATCTTTGCTGGCCAAAAATTAAGAACATTTAACGTTTTCAATTGCTAACACGGAGTAATGATTTTTCAGGTATGAACACATATTGAAAAACGGAAAAGTTAGTCATTAGGTAGTCATTCATCGTGATTAAGTTGTATCCTAACAACAAACGACAACTAACTGACTATAAATGACCGTTTCGGGATAAGGTAAAAGCCGTGAGATAAAGTAAACATCAAAAACAATACAGGCGTGAAGATTGCACTAATTGGATATGGAAAGATGGGAAAAGAGATCGAAAAAATCGCTCTTGACCGTGGACACGAAATTGTTTTAATCATAGATATTAACAATCCGGGAGATTTAACTTCTGAAAACTTGAAAAAGGCCGATGTAGTGATTGAATTTACTGTTCCGGCATCGGCGCTGAATAATTATAAACTTTGTTTTGAAGCAGGAGTGCCTGTAGTGAGCGGAACCACCGGTTGGCTCGACAAACGCGAAGAGGTTCACCAACTTTGCAGGGCAACCAATGCAACTTTTTTCCACACCACAAATTTCAGTCTTGGCGTGAATATTTTCTTCGCGGTGAACAAACGACTTGCTCAACTGATGGCCAATCGGGGCGAGTATAAAGTGGAAATGACCGAGATACACCACACCCAAAAACTCGACGCTCCCAGCGGCACCGCAATTACCTTAGCTGAGGGCATTTTAGAAAATATTCCAACAAAAACTTCGTGGGTTAACCAATCGACTGAGAAAGTTGAAGAGCTTGGAATTATTTCGGAACGCGAAGGCCAGGTTCCAGGAACCCACATTGTGAAATACGACTCGGAAGTGGATTACATCGAGATAACACACTGTGCCAAAAGCCGCAAAGGATTTGCATTTGGTGCCGTGTTGGCTGCCGAATACAGCGTTGGCAAAAAAGGAATCCTGACAATGAACGATTTGCTAAATATTTAATAACTAAATAAAATGAAAGAAATTCTAACCAATAAATGGTTCAAATTTGGTGTGGTAGGCTTCATCTACCTGCTGTGGGTACTCTGGATTCAGAGTTTTCTGTGGCTGATTGGACTCGCTGTTATCTTCGATATTTATATCACCAAGAAAGTGCATTGGGCATTCTGGAAAAAGAAAAACACACCCGACGGTAAGCAAACCAAGGTAGTTGAATGGATTGACGCTATTATTTTTGCCGTAATTGCCGCCACCTTTATCCGCATGTTTTTCATTGAGGCTTACACGATTCCAACTTCGTCGATGGAAAAATCGATGCTTATCGGCGACTATTTGTTTGTGAGCAAAACATCGTACGGGCCAAAATTACCAAATACACCGCTGTCGTTTCCCTTTGTTCACCATACCATGCCGTTCTCGAAAACAACCAAATCGTATGTAGAATGGATTAAAAATCCGTACAAACGAATCGCTGGTTTCGGGAAGATAAAAAACAACGATGTTGTGGTTTTCAACTTTCCTGAAGGCGACACCGTTGCGCTTAATGTTCAGAATCAGAGTTACTATGCACTGGTTCGTGCTTATGGACGCGCCCGCGTTTGGCAGGAAAAGGAAACATTTGGCGAAATTGTTGCCCGCCCGGTTGACAAACGCGAAAATTACATCAAACGATGCGTTGGAATTCCCGGAGATAAAATTGAACTGAAAGACGGACAGTTGTACGTGAACGGAAAAGAGCAGACTCATTTTCCCGGCATGCAGCGCGAATATGTTGTAACAACCGATGGCGCAGGATTAAGCAAACGAACAATGGAACAATTGGGCATTGCCGAAGACGATCGTCATGCAATTTCCGCTTCACAATATTTGTTCCCACTAACTCAAAATATGGTTGACAAACTGAAATCGATGAAAAACATCAAGACAGTTCAGCCAACCAATATACCTGCCGGGAACTGGGACAAAGATATCTTCCCGTTCAGCGATAAATATCAGTGGAATGTTGACAACTACGGTCCGCTTGAAATTCCGAAAAAAGGGCAATCAGTTAAACTAACTCTTGATAACCTGCCAATTTATCAGCGCATTATCGATTTGTACGAAGACAATGATCTGAAAGTGAAAGACAACAAAATATTCATCAATGGCAAAGAAGCCGACAGCTATACATTCAAAATGGACTACTACTGGATGATGGGTGACAACCGCAACAACTCGGCCGACTCACGCTACTGGGGTTTTGTTCCTGAAGATCATGTCGTAGGGAAAGCAGTGTTTATCTGGCTCTCACTCGATAAAGACCAACCATTCTATAATAAGGTCCGCTGGAGTCGCTTGTTATCGTTTGTACATTAAAAAGCTACAATATCAACGTAAAAAAGGACAACCCCAAAATGTTGTCCTTTTTTTTCGTTTGAACAAACTAATGGTGCACATTTGTTCTGTATCAGTCATTTGGTTATTTTTAGGCTCAAACAAAAAGCACTATGTCCTGGAAAGTTATCTTATTTCTGTTATTAACGGCACTTCTGGTTATTTTCACAGTTCAGAACCAGGTCGTTCTTGATATTCGTATCCTGAAATGGGAGCTAAAAGAAGTTCCGATTGTGTACCTTGTCCTTTTCGGACTTATTTTTGGCTTCTTGTTGTCGATGATTACCCAACTTCCGACGATAATCCGCCTGCGCAGGGAACTTCGGAAAGTGGTTCGTGAACTGGAAGAAAGTGAGCAAATCGAACCTATCGCCGACGACCAAGTTGACTCTGAAGGCGTGAGCATGGGTAAAGATTACAAAGGCGGATTTTTTAACGAGTAAAAATGACAAATCAATCTTCGATACTTTTAAGCACCGCATATTTTGCGCCAGTCCGGTATTTTTCTAAACTGGCTTCATATCAGGAAATTTACCTTGAAAAACACGAGAACTTTGTAAAGCAAACCTACCGTAACCGTACCGTAATTCTGGGTGCCAACGGGCCAATTTCATTGATTGTTCCGGTTGAAAAAGGAAGGGCGCAGAAAATACAAATCAAGGATTTGCGTATCGCTTACGACGAAGAATGGCAACGTAACCACTGGCGGACCATATTTTCGGCCTATAACTCCTCCCCTTTCTTTGAATACTACGCCGACGATATCGAACCTTTTTTTCAGAAAAAGCACGAATTTTTGTTCGACTTTAACCAGCAAATTACCGAAACAATTTTAGAGGCACTCGATATTGAGGCAAATTTCAATTTTACAGAAGATTTTGAACAAGTACCTGATAATTGCCTCAATTTCAGGGAGCAAATTAGCCCGAAATTACACCTGATTGCTCCCGATCCTACTTTTAAAGCACAATCCTACACACAAGTATTTTCCGAAAAATTTGGGTTCGTACCCGATT
This sequence comes from Prolixibacteraceae bacterium, assembly GCA_035353575.1. Taxonomy (GTDB): domain Bacteria; phylum Bacteroidota; class Bacteroidia; order Bacteroidales; family Prolixibacteraceae; genus Aquipluma. The sequence continues at coordinate 46,800 of DAOPZV010000005.1, forward strand.
TAAGCATTTTAGATTTGCTGTTTAACGAAGGCCCGTCAGCAAGCGAAATTCTTGTCAATTGTTTTGTAGGTAAGTAGATTTTATCAGGTATTTTACCGTTTAATCAGTCAAACCTACCGCACAATAATTTATTATTTGTATTTTGATGTTTTTCTGTCACATTTGGCTAAACAAAACAGGAAACATCATGAAATTCTATTCCCGGTCACTTGTTGTTGCACTTTTTTTGAGCCTTTTGTCGCTGTCGTCATCAGCAAAATGGATTAGAGTAAAATTCAAACCAAACGATGTTTTCATCTACGAATGGAAAAGCAACAAAGCCTCGCGGTCTGACAACTCGCTTACCGACGGAAGCCGCATTATTAGATACGCCTTGGAAATCGACAGCATCTCGCGCGAGAAAATTGCTTTCAGCGCCCGCGTGCTTCGCCAAATCAATGAAAAAGGCAATTTTGCCTTTGAAAATTCTAAAGATTATGGATTTCCGCAGTTGACAAAGTATTACCAGGAAGGACACCCCACGGACATACTGGAAGAAACTTTATACCAAATACCATTTCGCTTCGAACTCGACCGGAAAGAAAATACAGTGTCGCTGGTAAACAAGGATGAAATAATCAGACAAAGCCAGGAGATACTAAAATCGCGTCACTACGCCAATAAAATAATCGATGAAATTACGGCTTCGTTGAAGTACAATGTGCTGTACAACAAAACCAAATTCTTTTTGCAGCCTTTCCGCTATATCCGCACCAACCTGGATTATCCGGATACGTTGACCGACAATAAGACCAAAATTCTGGTGCAAAACCTTGGTAACGGGATGCTTGAAGTGGATGGTGTTCCGAACAAGATGATATCGCACTTAAATTACAAAATCGACCTTCAGCATGGTTTAATTGTTTCGTCGGTTAAACGAATAAGGATAGAGAATCCAAACCCATTTAGCGCCCAATGGATAAAGCAAACTGAACCAGAAGAAACACTCAATTTAATTGAACGAACCAACAAATGCCCGAAAAAAATTATTGTCTGCGGGCACATCGAAAATCCGGTAAGCAAGCAGGTGAATCTTTATACGCAAACGAAGATTTTTGGCACCAAACTCGATTCAAAGTCAGCCCAGCTGGATAATTCAGGAAATTTTAGGTTTGAATTTAAACTGG
>DAOPZV010000005.1:48065-52412 GCA_035353575.1 Prolixibacteraceae bacterium
CTGACGGAATCATATGTCGGCTATAAAACCTATCGGTTAGCCAATACAAACAGCACGGCTGCTTCTTTATTCAGAACTTTTACGATTGGTTGGCACCAAGATCCGGAACAAACTCTACAGTTCTGTAAAATGATTTTATTTGGTTCACCGATGTACCGGGAAGCCGCCAGTCAATTGTATTCGTACATGGTTCGCACAGATCCTGAATCAAAAACTGCTAACCAATGGCAGGCAGAAATCAACGAAATGTTTGATTTGATGATTGAACGATGCAACGACGAGGCTTTCACCCGTTCGCTTCGCGAAATAGTTGATAACTTCAATAAGTGGAAGGCCATTAAACATGTGCCCGATAACTTTTTCCTGAATTTGAAAGGCGAGAAAGTAAAACTTCGCTCGTTCATAACGAAACGCCCCACCATTATTTGTGCAGCAACAAGCTGGTCGGTTGGTCGCTACGAGATGGACGATGCTGCAAGCCAACACCCGGAATTTAATTTCATTCACATCGACGAAGGCGATAATTACGACTATTGGCTGAAATGGAACAGTCGTGGGAATCCTGTAGCAAATCAGCTCTACCTTTCAACAGACTCGCTCCGGTTAAGCGATATTTTCCTGAACAACATGGGCCAATATGTCGTTTTCGACAAATCAGGAAAAAGAATTGGAATTACCCGGGATATCGAAGATGCCATTCAAATTGCAGAAGAAGGCCGCCGTCAATATTTCAAAGATGTAAGTAAATCCGTTTTGAGTAGAATCATTGTTGTTCTGGGAATTTTACTGGTATTGGCGCTCGCTTTTATCCTGATATACAAAATCAGGATAAACAGAAAACTGCGGAAACACAACCAGGAAAAGCGATTGCGCGAGTTGCAACTGGCCGCTTTGCGGTCGCAAATGAACCCACATTTCCTGTTCAACAGCCTAAACTCGGTACAAAACCTGGTTCAACAGAATAAAAGTGCGGAAGCCCATTTGTACTTGTCGGATTTTGCCGGATTGATTCGGAAAGTGCTGAAAAATTCGGATAAGGAAGAAGTGACTCTTGCCGAAGAAATTGATACTCTTCAGAAATACTTAAACCTCGAAAAGCTACGTTTTGATTTTGATTATCAGATTGATGTTGACGATTCTATCGATCAGAATTCGTTTATGCTGCCATCGCTTATTTTGCAGCCTTTAGCCGAGAATGCCCTTATACACGGACTTCAGCATAAAAAAGATGAAAAAAAGTTGCTGATAAGGGTAACAAAAGTAACCAATGAAATACATATCATAATCGAAGACAATGGCATAGGAATTGAAGCATCGAAAGAACTAAGAACCAACTCAAACGGCATTGGCCTCCGCATGAATGAAGAACGAATCCAAATGATGCAAGAAAAATACGGGGGCAATTATTCCTTCAAATTAACAGATTTAACAGCGCAGGGACAGGAAGGAACGAGGGTTGAAATAACAATTCCGGAGGAACAGTGAGTACAGAAAATAAGATAATGTCACATTGGATTTAACTAACTCATCTGCATACCACAGGAGACAGGGAGATGGGGAGAGTTGAATTCGAATTACGCAAACAAATCATTTTTATAAAATAGTAATTAACGTTTATACCATAAGTTTAATATCCACACAAAAGCCATGAAGATGAAAGAATTTATCTTAAGTATTGTTTTGTCCGTATTTATAGTCCATCTTGCCGATGCGCAGGCACAGAAACCGAAAACGCCCCCAACGCAGGTCACTCCCGCAAAAACTGCTCCCTCTCAGGCTTCGGCTCCGCTAAAAGCTTTCCAAATTAAAGGAACGGTTGTCGATTCTATTTCAGGAAAAGGATTACCCTACGCCACGATTGGAATTCAGGACCAAACACAAGCCGTGATTAAACGTTTGGCCAGCGACACCAATGGCAAATTCGATTTTTCGCTCAACATTCCGGGCAAATACAACATCATTGTACAATCCATTGGTTATGTAGTTGCAAAAAAAGAATTCAGCTTAAATACCGATAAAACAAAGGTTGACCTCGGTACACTGAAAATGAGTGAAGGCGTTGAAAAAATTGACGAAGTTGCCATTGTAGCTAAAAAGCCACTGGTACGCACCGAAGTTGACAAACTGGTTTACAGCACCGAAGTTGACCCTGAAGCAAAAACAAGCAATGCGCTGGAAATGCTTCGGAAAGTGCCACTGGTAACTGTTGACGGCGAAGACAATATCCAGGTGAAAGGTTCTTCGAATTTCAAAATCCTGATCAACGGGAAAAGTTCGTCGATGATGTCGCAAAACCCGAAAGATGTGCTGAAAAGCCTTCCGGCCAGTACCATTAAAGACATTGAAGTGGTTACCAATCCATCGTCGAAATACGAAGCTGAAGGAACCGGCGGCATTATCAACATCATCACCACAAAAAAGCAGATCGATGGCTTCATGGGCCGCATTAATGCCGGATTCGATACCCGCGGCGGATACAATGGCGGCATTTATGCAACCTCAAAGATCAAGAAGTTCGGCTTTTCGTTCAATTACAATTACAACAATTTCCGTCAGCCCGAAAGCGAATCGGTTTCCGACCGCGAAAATTTTCTGAGCACGACCAGCCGTTACACCAATTCGAAAGGAACTTCCAAATACAAAGGAAGCGCCAACATGCTAATGGGTGAAGCCAGCTACGAAATCGACTCGCTGAACCTGATCAGCCTCTCATTCTGGGGATATTCAGGCGGATATAAAGTCAACGGACAAACAACCACCAGCGATTTCGATACCGACAACATGTTAACCCGTCAGTTCCTGAACAAAACCCTGATGAACCTCGATTACGGAAGCCTTTCAGGAAACATCGACTACCAGCGTACTTATAAAAAACCAGAAAAGACATTCACTATTTCGTATAAACTGGATCGCTCACCGCGCAATTCCGACAACGAAAACGATATCGAAAATATATTGAACTACAATTCGTACCGGCAAAAAACAAAAAACGATGCCTCCGGAACCGAACACACTTTTCAGGTTGACTACTACGACCCACTGACCAAGAAACACCAGATTGAGAGCGGATTAAAATATATTCTTCGCCAAAACGTGAGTAATACCGACTTTTTCGCTTACGATTTTAACAGCTCTATTTGGAACAAAGACAACTCGCGCATTAACGACATGGATTACGACCAACACATTATTGGTATGTATGTTGGCTATGTTCTGAAACTTGAAAAATTCAGTATAAAAACCGGTTTACGAGCCGAAGGCACCATCAACGACGGAACCTATAAATCGACTCAAAACACGAACTTCACCAATAAGATGTTCAATATGATTCCGTACCTCACGCTTTCTAAAAACATGGAGAAAGGTCAGAATATGAAGTTTTCATACACGCAAAGGCTTTCGCGCCCGGGCATCTGGTACCTCAACCCGTATGTGAACGATCTCGACCCGCTGAACATCAGCTATGGTAATCCGAAACTCGATGCAGAAGTTTCGCACACCTTCGACCTTTCGTACGGGAAATTCTCGCCGGCTTATAATGTTAACATCAGCTTCAACAGCGCTTTCACCAACAATTCGATTGAGTCGGTATCGACCATGCAGTCGAACGGGGTAAAAACCACCACTTACGAAAACATTGGTAAAAACCAGCGCTACGGTGGCTATATCTTCGGATCGGTTAATGCGCTGAAACGTAAATTGTCGCTAAATACCAACATTGGCGGAAACTACACGTTCCTTGAAAGCAATGACGGGCGTGGCTTGAAAAACGAAGGATTCAGCTATAACGGATACCTGAACTGCCGCTACACTGCATGGAAAAATGGGACTGTTTCGGCTTATGGAGGCCTGTACTCGCCCCGAATTATGCTCCAGGGTAAAACTTCAACCTACTATTACAACGGCATAAACGTTTCGCAAGAGCTGTTTAAGAAGAAACTGACTGCATCGGTGTCGTTCTCCGACCCATTCAGGAAAAAGGCAAAATACACCAGCACTTACGACGACCCTACCTTTACTCAAACCAGCACAAACTACAACTACAACCGCATGTTGAGGTTTAACTTGTCGTACCGGTTTGGAAATATGAAGGGCGAAGTGAAAAAAGCACGTCGCGGTATTAAAAACGACGACGTTAAAAGTGGTGGCGATTCGAATGGCGGATCGGGCTCTGGTGGCAGTAACTAAGATTTAGGTTAGCCGAAAAATATGTCCCCAAGCCAGGGGTTAAAAGCAGAATAACTACCAATCGTTATATTTAAAAAACTCCGGGGTACTTGTTACTTCGGAGTTTTTTTTTTGCCTGAATCTCTTAGCCACAAAGGCGCGAAGGCACAAAGTGACACA